>CAILAF010000611.1 GCA_903832075.1 uncultured Chitinophagaceae bacterium | reverse complement strand
TTACAAGGGTTAGATGATTTTATTGTTGTAGATACGCCAGACGTTTTGATGATATGCAAAAAAGAAAAAGAACAAGCCATTAAAGAATATGTTGCAGAAGTAAAACGCAACAAAGGCGATAAGTATTTATAGAAATAATTTTTTTATTAAGTCGCGGATTAATTATTTAATCAGCGACTTTGTTTTTTTCGAATTCTTTCCACGCCAACACTAATTTTATTTCTCCGAAACTAATACTGTTGTCTAATTTATTTTTCAGTGTTGTAATACTTAAGCCGTTAAAATTTTCTAATGCAGGCTCGATCAAAATAATTTTTTCTCTACTTACGAGTTCTTCAATTTTAATTTCACCAAGCGAAACATAATGTGCCAGATGCGACTCGATAGTTTGTGTTGTTAAATTTCTTTCTGTAGCAATATCTTCAATTGATTTGCCGTCTTTGTATAAATTAAAACTCAACAATTTTGTATCAACCTTTGGTGCTTTGTTTGTTGTTTTTTCTTTGCGTTCTTTTTTCGGAATTTTTTCATCGATATGAGATGATAAATTATTGAACTTAGAATATCTCAAAATCACATCTAAAAACTCCTGACCAAATTTTTTAATTTTTGCTTTTCCAAAACCATTTATTTTTTCCAACTCATCTAAAGTTTGCGGAAGATATTGCGCCATCTCATCTATTGTTTTGGTGCCTGCAACAATATAAATGGGAATATCAGCTTCGTTACAAATTTTATCTCTCAACAAGCGCAATTCCTTATGCAGTATGGGGTGTGGACTATCATTCTTTTTATAAACAGCGCCAGCATAAGCATTCACAGTAAAAGAAGGCAACACAAAATTATTTTTATGTTCATGATAAACCGCAACATTAAATCCTTCTTTGCAAGCGTTTATGGTATGTGCCCGTTGTGCCAATGTTGTAAATAATTCTTTCAGATCTTCATTATATGCCATTGCATATTGTTTGCTATCTGTAATGGATGGAGAAGACCGCAAGTACTTTAATAACGATTGTATTTGTTCATTAAAATAAACAACAGCCTTTTTAATTCTTTCCTGCAATAATAAATTTTGTTCCGGTAAAATTTCCTGCTTGAAGATTTGTATTAATTGCGATTGAAATTTTTTACCAATTTCCTGTAATGCATTTATTTTCTCTTCTGTTTGTTGTAACCAAGGAATTGTTTCTTCATTAAATGAATCAATATGTTCTTCGACACCACGAAGAACATCGCTGAATATTTTTTGAGAAGATGAAAAATCAAACAGCAACGAAAGCAATGTTGTTTGATAATGATATTTATCTGCCAACAATGTTGCAGGCAATTCTGAGGCGTTATTATTTTTTGAAAAAATTAAAATCCTTTGATCGGTATGTAAACTTGCAGATGTGATACGACTTAATAAAACCATTCCTTCCAAAGAGGTACAGCGGCTTAATGCAACATAAACTTGACCCGACGCAAAGGCTTGTCCGGCATCGATTACAGCTTTCTCAAAAGTTAAACCCTGACTTTTGTGTATGGTGATAGACCAAGCCAAACGCAATGGATATTGTGTAAACGAACCAATCTCATCTTCATCAACTTGTTGCGTTTGTTTATTAACCGTGTATCGAACATTTTTCCAAACATCTTTTTTTACTTCAATTAAATCAGTTTCATTTTTGCATTGTACAAAAATGGAATCATCTTCTATTTTATCTATCACACCGATTTTTCCATTAAAATATTTTTTGCTTTTATCCAGATCATTTTTAATGAACATTACTTGTGCGCCAACTTTTAATTGCAATGTTTCATCGGCGGGATATGCCTTCTCATTAAAATCACCGTCTATCATTGCTTTGAATGAAAATAATTTTCCTTTTAAATTATTTAATTCAATTGCATTGGTATTATCTGCTTTATAATTATGTGTGGTAAGATTAATATAACCATCTTCTTTATTTGAAACGAAGGAAGGCAAATATCTGCTGTGCAAGATTTTCATTCCGGCTTCATCCATTTCATTATTGCGAACCTGATTTAAAATATCAATAAATTTTTCATCGCTTTGCCTGTAAATTTTATTTAATTCAACGTAAGCGGGTGGCTGTGTTTCCATCACTCTACTATCAAAAAAATATGGGCTTCTGTAATGTTGTGATAATATTTGCCATTCGTTGTCAGGAACAACGGGAGGTAATTGATATATATCGCCAATCAATAAAACCTGCACACCGCCAAATGGTTCAGTATGCCGATGACGAACTGTTTTTAAAACAGTATCGATCGCATCCAACACATCACAACGAACCATACTTATTTCATCAATTATTAATAGTTCGAGTTGCTGAATTACTTTTCTTCTTTCATTGTTCAAACGAAGACGACCCATTAAACTATGTTTATCGTTTATGGATTCGTCTTTTCCAAATCCTTTGGTTTCGGGAATGAAAGGTGTAAATGGTAATTGAAAAAAAGAATGAATAGTTGCACCACCTGCATTAATAGCGGCCACACCAGTTGGTGCTACAACCGCTGCTTGTTTATGGCTATGTTGTTTGATGTATTTTAAAAAAGTTGTTTTACCTGTTCCTGCTTTGCCTGTAAGAAAAACAGAACGATTGGTGTATTGAATAAAATCGGAAGCGAGTTGAAAATTAATATTTGAAGTATCAGTAACCATTTTTTGTTTCAATAAAGCACGAGCCAAGAGAAATTATTTTTCAATAGCACTATTAAAGTATTCGCCTTCTAATTCAATTCTTCGGGTAATATCTTTTAAAGAACTAAATCGCTGAACTGTATATGGAATGGTATCTAAGCCACCCACAAACTTTAAAATGTAATTGTAAATACCAATGATATCGCCCGCCAAAAAACCTTCATCCCAAGTTTTGGAAGTGGTAAACAAAAGAGAAATAACAATTACAGAAAGTACTATTAATTCCATCATTCCAAAATTCCAGGCTTCTTTATCATGAATTTTTATTTGCCATTTACGGAGGTTGGAATAGTGCAAGTTTATTTTTTTTATGTTACGCGTAGAAATTGTTGCCACCTGATTTTCGAGTTCATCATTTTTCATTTTATTTAAACGCTTCATTTTTTTTCCGTAATAATAACTGATGATGAGAACCGGAATTAAAGCAATTAAACAAATCACCACAACAATCTTTTCATAAAAAAACAGCATCACCAACGAACCAATTAAATTATATGCTGCTTCAACAACATAGTTTAAATCAAATTCTAAAAAATCAATGAACTCTCTTGCCAAAGTGCTGTGTGCGCTTAGTTTTGAAACATCAGCATTATTATATTTTCTTGACAATAATCCAGTAACCAATGTTGTATAAATAGATGAGTAAGTTCTCGTATCATACATTTGGCGGATGGTGCCGGCAACCAACCAGACCAAATGAGTTATGGCTAAATAAATAAGCCCCTTATAACTTCCTTCTAATAAATCATCCACTGCTTTGCCTAAAAAAAACGGACGCAATAAAAGACCAATCATTTCAACACTAAACAAAGTATAAGTAAGTATTAATCGGTACTTATGCTTGATAATTATTTTTTTTAATACCGAAAATCGCGACATAGTGAATGATATTATCTATGCAAAGAAATGATACATCCCACAAAAAAAATAAAAAATAAAAAAGCAGAAAAATTATTTTGAAGAAAGCAGCCGATCTGTGATGGTATTGTTAATGCTTCCTTTAATTAGTCCTTTACAATTAGTGGCGCCACAATGACAATCGAACGGCTCCATATCGTTACTTAAAAAAGAAGTATAGTCTAATGTTAACTCTTCACCACAATTTATTTTCTTTAGCGCAACAACATTTAAACCAATATAATGGGTATTGGCGTTACAAGAATGATTTTGCGGAGCCCATTCTGAAGGATCGTTATCCCATAAAATAAAAACTTCGTTACTAATTGGATATGCATATCTGCGAAAAGTTTCTTTTTCTTCTTCAGTCCAATTTTTTTCGACATATTTTTTTGTAACAAGGCGCTGTGCCAGTTCCTCTCCTTTAAAAATAATATCACCACATTCAAAATTTTGTGTTGCATAAATTCCGTAACCGGCAATAGCGTTGCCGCGAACTTTATATTTTTTTTGTTTGCGCCGGTGTCGAGCTATTCCTTCTGCAATAATATGTTCTAAAAATCCTTTTTGCCCAATGCCATCAAATTTTAAAATATAATCGGCACTTCCTTCATATCCGTCTTTATAAAAAACAGAACAGGTAAAATTAATTTCTAAAAAAAACAATTCATTTTTATTGTTCATTCTAAAATCTAATCTTGCATAACCAACGCCATTAAACGCGGTAAAGATTTTTTGTGCAGCTTGTTGTAATTGTTCGCTTATATTTTTTTCTTTAACAGGAATATTAGCATCGGGATGAAGTTCCGATGTTTTTAATGCATAAGTTTTAAAATGATTTTCTTTTGGAAAAATAAATTCAATTGGTTGAAATGCGGTACAAGTTTTTCCATCCGCATTTGCTGCAACCAAAACAGTGAATTCTCTGCCGTCAATATATTCTTCTACTAATAATTCATCATATTCATTAATAAGCGAAGAAGATTTTTCAATTAATTCTTCTTTCGAATTTACCAATGAGTGTTCGTCAATACCCAAGCTATCACCGGCTTTCGCTGGTTTAATAAATAAAGGAAAATTTATTTTCTCTATTACTGAAGAAAGCTCGTTAATGTTTTTGATGATTTGATAAGATGGTGTTTTTACACCTTCGCAATAGGCAACATATTTCATTAACTCTTTCGGAGGATCGTATAATAATGTCGATGGTCCCGTGTGTGGTAATCCTAATATTTCAAAAGTATAAATTACATCAATAGAGGGCACTTCCCATTCTAAATAACCTTCGCATAAATTTACAAATACATCATAGTCTTTATTGCGCAAATCTTTTAATTGTTTGTAAGTGGTAAGTTTATTTAAGAAAACATTGTGCACTTCGTGATCTGGTAATAAAACGGATAAATCTCTTGGCGGATCATAATATTGATAATCCACCGACGAGGTTGAATAGTCTGGTTGCAGTACACAAATTTTCATGGAGTGGTTTTCACAACAACATTAAGCAGCACTTCTTTTTTCTTTATGGCGTTTGATGCTTTTATATTTTGTTTGTTTACTTTTTTGCAATGTATCCACTATAATTCCTTTAATCAAATCAACGAAACTTTTATTGCTTAATCTTAATATAGCGCCAATAGAAGTAAAATTTTCATCTTCACTTAATCCGCATTGTGCATTAACCTCAAGCACATACATTTTATTGGTATGTTTATCCATTCTGATGTCAACTCTTGTATAACCCATTCCCCTTGTTGCATAATATGCATCCCAACTTAATTGCATGATTTCGTCATGTAGTTTAATATCGGGCGATGTATAATTATAAAAATTTTCATCGTTTGGCATTGGAGATTCTTCATCATATATTTCCCACAAACGATCAAACGATAAAAATTTTTCCGTTGCCGGAAGAGATTCGTGAAACACTCTTTCAACCGGAGAATAGATTAATGCATCTTCTTCATTATTATAAGACCCAACAATTAAAGTTGTAAACTCCGGACCATCAATAAACTGTTCTGCAATGATTCCATCAACCGTTAATTGCCATCCGCGATAGCCATCAAACATTTGCTGTATAAGTGTTTTCAATTCATCAAGTGTATGAACAACGTTTTTTACACCAACACCCATACTACCACCGCTAACTGCAGGCTTAACTATAATTGGCGTTCCTAATTGTTCAAATATATCATCAACATTTTCATTTCTATTTTTTATAGCTACCCAAGCAGGCGTTGCAACTTTATATTTATCAAAAGCTTTTTTCATGGGCACTTTTGATGTAGTAATATTATAGAAGTATTCATCAGAACCGGTGAACAATAAATTTTTTTCTTTTAAATATTGAATAACAGAAACGCCAGGTGTTCCGTTTATTTCATCGCCATCACATAAATTAAAAATTACCGGAATTTTATTAATTGATGAAAGATTATTTGCAATATCATCAATCACTATTTTATAATCATTAATAGTAACGGGCTGCCATTGCCATTCAATGTTTAATTCAGCAAAAACTTTTTTGTATTCTTCAATACTTTGAGAGAAGTCGTAATAATAATCAATATTGGTATCATTTGTAATAAGGGAAGGAGCCAATACCCAAACTTTTATTTCTTGTAAAGAAGGCATAATGGTTCTAACTACTTATTTAGCATTCGTTGTATAAAATCTGTAAGCTTGTATTTAGCAAGCGTTTCTTTTGAAAGATGCGCTGCACCTTGTATTTGCTTTACGCAACTTTTTGTTCCGCATAAACATTCAAAAGGTTGAGCCATATCCCATTCTGTTGCAGGATAAAAGAAACACAGCTCATCGCCAATATTTATAGGTTGCAAACATTCTAATTGCATGGTACTGGTATTGAACAAAACATTCGGCTCGCAACTATGATTAATGTATTGCAAAAATTCAGGCTTAAGATGTATATGTTCATCTTCGCTTATTTGCACGGTTAAATACGTTGGTTGTTTTAAAATAGCGGCGCCGCTAAATTCTGCAAGTATATCACCTGAAGAAAAATTTTGTAACGCAAAGAATGCTTTGGCCAAAGAAGCTTCATCTTCTCTTATTTCGCCAAATCCGTGTTTGCTAACAACACGATAAACGGGTTGGGTTAGTTGTTGTGTAAGCATAATGGGTTATTGACTGTAAGATAATAAAAGGTTTAATGAAATATAAAATTTAAAACAACATTG
>CAILAF010000610.1 GCA_903832075.1 uncultured Chitinophagaceae bacterium | reverse complement strand
TCATGCGTTTGGTTCTAATTTGCTCTTCAACCCATTTTCCTTGCGGTCCCATAACAGTTGTGTGCAAAGCTTCATATCCATTGCTTTTTGGATTACTTAACCAATCGCGTAAGCGATCTGTTGATGGTATATATTCATCTGTAATCATGGAATAAACTTTCCAACAATCTTCTTTTTCTTTTTCAGGTGGAGAATTTAATATAACTCGAATTGCGAATAAATCATAGACTTCATCAAAACTTACTCCTTTCTTTTTTATTTTATTCCAGATGGAATGAATACTTTTTGGACGACCATACATTTCAAAATCAAAGCCTGATGTAATTAGTTTTTCTTTGATAGGTTTGATGAATTCATTAATATATCTTTTTCTTTCTATTATTGTTTCCGCTAATCTTTTGGCAATATCTTTATAAGCTTCCGGCTCCATATATTTCATTGCCAAATCTTCCAACTCAGTTTTAATATTATATAATCCCATGCGATGTGCTAATGGCGCATAAACCCAAACTGTTTCTGAAGAAACTTTTAATTGTTTTTCGCGTTTCATGCTATCTAATGTGCGCATGTTATGTAAGCGATCAGCTAATTTGATTAATATAACACGCGGATCATCTGTCAGCGTTAATAAAATCTTTTTAAAATTTTCAGCTTGTTGCGATGTGTTTGTATCAATAACGTTGGCAATCTTTGTTAATCCATCAACAATTTTTGCAATCTCAATTCCAAATTCTCTTTCAATATCTTCTAAAGTAATATCGGTGTCTTCAACAGTATCATGCAATAATGAACAAATAGTACTTCTAACACCTAATCCAATTTCTTCAACACAAATCATTGCAACAGCTAATGGATGCAGAATATATGGTTCACCACTTTTGCGGCGTGTAGTTTTATGAGCCTCTGCAGCCATTTCAAAAGCATGACGCACTAATTCCTTATCACCTTTTTTTAATTTAGGTCTTAGACTTTTTAGCAATGCTCTGTATTGCCTGATAATCTCTTTCTTTTCTTGTTCTTCGTTAAGATTATATTTTGGCAAAGGCGCATCCAATACGGTTAATTGCTCATCTATCATACAATAACGAATATAAGAAAACGATGCCGTATTTTGATGAAATGATGAATGAAGAAAAAGCGTATCACAATTATTTTTCCATAATCGGAAAAGAGAAGGCCTGTTAAACTTATTACATTTGCTTTCGAATGAGTGAAAAAAATAAAAAGCCTTTTTTAAATTTTAAATTACTGCGCAGAGTTTTTCTTTTTGTAAAACCATACAAAAGAATTTTCTATACCAGTTTATTGTTGGCCATTATAATGGCAGCATTTGCGCCTTTACGTCCTTATTTAATTCAACTTACAGTTGATAAAGCCACCGGAAAAGATATTCATGTTCCAATTTGGATTCAAAAAATTTTATTTCAAACTAATAATAGTGATGTAGTTCATTTTATTATTGCTGTAACTATTTTTCAAATAATTTTTTTATTGATTGAAACCACGATTCGTTTTGTCTTCACTTTTATAACGGCATGGCTCGGACAAAATGTGGTGAAAGATTTACGTGTTAAGGTTTATGAAAAAATAATGAGTTTGA
>CAILAF010000609.1 GCA_903832075.1 uncultured Chitinophagaceae bacterium | reverse complement strand
ATTAATGGTTTATTGCTGATGTTTTTAAATAAAAAAGTAAAACTAACCGGTGTTCCCTGTTTAATTTTTCCAAAATTATGTTTGACTGATGTAAATTGAAATGTGTTTTGCGCAAAAAGATTTGCAGTACAAAACAGGAACGCGATAAATAATATTTTTTTCATTGGAGATGATTCTTTCTAATTAATTATTGTTAGGCTTTATTTTTTCGATGGTACCATTGGCTGGTGCAGCATTAGCAGGTGTTTGATAAGTTTCTCCTTTAAAGTTTACTTGCTTATTTAATGTACCATTATTAAAATACAATGTAGCGTTTTTTAGAAATGTTCCCATTGTACCGGCATTAAAACCTAGGGTAACAATGATAGTTTCGCCCGGTAAAAATTTTTTGCCTTTTTCATATTTCGGCGTAGTACATCCGCAACCAACTGTTACATTATCTAATGTTAATGCATCGTTGCTAATGTTTTTAATGCTTACAATAAATTCAACAGGTTTGCCGTAAGGAATCTTTCCAAAATCATAATCGGCATTTTTAAATTCTGCCAATTTATTAATGTCTTGTTGAGGTTGTGTGGTAGCATCAGAAGTTTGCGCATGCACAAAACCAAATAACAAAACAGATAATGATAATAAAACTATTCTTTTCATAAAATCATAAATTTTCTTACGTAAAAGTATTGAATAATGCTTTGCAGAAATCTTATCAGAAAAAATAATGCCATTTTTTAAAATCATTCTATCGGATCTTTTACGCATTCTTTCCACTAATTATTTAAATATTAGCTAGGGGAAGATTGAATAATTATTTTTGTTTAATGGAACAAACTATTACCTTGGCATATAAAGACGATATGCTTTCTTACGAAGGATTTAAAAAACAAGTGTTGGACGATTACCGCATTGCAGTGGTAAGTCGTGAGGCTAGTTTATTGGGTCGCCGTGAAGTATTGACCGGGAAAGCCAAGTTTGGCATTTTTGGTGATGGCAAAGAAGTGGCACAATTAGCTATGGCTAAATTTTTTAAATCGGGTGATTTTCGTTCTGGATATTATAGAGATCAAACTTTTATGTTTGCTTCAGGACTTGCAAGTTTAGAACAATTTTTTGCACAATTATTTGCAGATCCTGATGTGAACCATGAACCATTTAGTGGCGGCAGACAAATGGTTTCTCATTTTGCTACAAGAATGGTAGATGATAATGGTAATTGGTTAGATCTTGCCAATAGAAAAAATGTCTCTTCTGATATTGCACCAACTGCCGGACAAATGCCACGTGCATTAGGTTTGGCGTTTGCATCAAAATGTTTTCGTGAAACCGAACAGCTTCATTCATTTGATCATTTAAGTCATCATGGTAACGAAATTTGTTTTTGTACTATTGGTGATGCATCAACAAGTGAAGGTCCTTTTTGGGAAGCCATCAATGCAGCAGGTGTATTGCAAGTTCCTTTAGCTGTTTTTGTTTGGGATGATGGATATGGTATTTCTGTTCCTAAATCATATCAAACTACTAAAGGTTCTATTTCTGTTGCATTAAGAGGTATGCAAAAAGAAGAATCTACAAATGGTATTGAAATTTATAAAGTAAAAGCATGGGATTATGCTGGCATGTGCGAAGTGTTTGAACAAGGGTTACAAAAAATTCGTGAAACACATACGCCTGCAATATTTCATGTAGAAGAAGTTACACAACCACAAGGTCATTCAACCAGTGGAAGTCACGAAAGATATAAAGATCCTAATCGTTTGGCTTGGGAAAAAGAATGGGATTGCATAAAGAAAATGCGTGAATGGATCATCACTAATAATATTGCGGATAATGATGAATTAACACATTTAGAATATGATGCAAAAGAAAGTGTAAGAGATAGCAAGGCAAAAGCATGGGATAAATTTTTAGCTCCAATTAAAGTACAAGTTGAGCATACTGTTGAATTAATTAGTAGTATGATGGTGAGTGATATGGATACATATAACTACTTACAAGAATTATGCAATAGGTTACAAAGTAATATAGAACCTTTACGCAGAGATGTTTTGCATTCGCTTTCATTGGCAATGGAAGCTGCACCTAATTCTCCTTCAACTGAATCGTTGAAATCTTACTATCAAAAATTATTAGTTGAAGGTGAACGATTATTCAATTCGCATTTACTTGATGAAAGTCCAAAAAGTGCATTACACGTTGAAGAAGTAAAACCATGGATTTCTTATGATGCACAGTTGTTGAATGGGTATGAAATATTGAATAAATATTTTGATGCGCTCTTTTCTTCCGATCCCCGTGTATTTGCTTTTGGTGAAGATGTAGGATTTATTGGTGATGTGAATCAAGGTTTTGCAGGCTTACAAGAAAAGCATGGAAAGAATAGAATTTTTGATACAGGTATTCGTGAAAATACTATTATGGGACAGGCCATAGGCATGGCTTTGAGAGGATTGAGACCTATTGCAGAAATTCAATATTTAGATTATTTGTTGTATGGTTTACAACCACTAAGTGATGATGCAGCTACAACACATTTTAGAACTAAAGGACAACAAAGTTGTCCGGTTATCATTCGCACACGCGGTCATCGGTTGGAAGGTATTTGGCATAGCGGTAGTCCAATGGGAATGATTATTAATTCACTACGTGGTATGCATATTTGTGTACCACGTAATATGGTGCAAGCTGTTGGAATGTATAATACTTTGTTGCGTAGTAATGATCCGGCTTTGTTAATTGAATGCTTGAATGGGTATAGATTAAAAGAAAAGTTACCTGCAAATTTATTGGAGTATACAGTGCCGTTAGGAGTGCCAGAAATTATTAAAGAAGGAACAGATATTACTATTGTTTCTTATGGTTCCATATTAAGAGTTTTTGAGGATACATTAGAGCGTTTAGAAAAACAAAATATAAGTTGCGAATTAATAGATGTTCAAACTTTATTACCATTCGATATTCATCACATCATTTTGCAATCGTTGAAAAAAACTAATCGTATTTTATTTATTGATGAAGATGTTCCAGGTGGTGCAGCAGCATTTATGTACAATCAGATATTGGAAATTCAAGGTGGATATAAGTGGTTGGATGTTGCTCCAAGAACATTAACGGGAAAAGCGCATAGACCTTTGTATGGTAGTGACGGAGATTATTTCAGTAAACCAAATGCAGAAGAAATATATAATATTATTGTTGAAATGATGAATGAATAAAAATTGGTTGTTTCTTATTTGATGTTTATTAATTTATGTTTTATAGCAATCAATACCATGCCTACTCTGCTTCTGACTTTAAATTTATCAAACACATTTTCTCTATAATTATCTACTGACCTTGGTGAAATATTCATTTCTGTTGCTATCTCTTTATACGTTAGATCTGATGCGCAAAATTTAATGAATTCAATTTCTCTTTCGGTGATATGTGTTTTTTCAAATGAATCTAAAGCTATGTTTTGTGAGCTAAATATTATTTTGCTCGTAACCATTTCATTTATAAAGATTCCTTGATTATTTATTTCGTTAATTGCTTTGTACAATTCTAGTGGTTTAGACTCTTTTAATACATAGCCACCGGCACCTGCTTTCAGCATTTTTAATACGGCAATTTCATCATCAAACATGCTGAGTGCCAAAACATGAATTCCGGAATATTTTTTCTTCACCCAACTTGTTGCTGCATATCCATCCATCACCGGCATATTAATATCCATGAGAATAACATCTACTTGATTATTTAATTTCAATATTTGTTGTAACTCTTGCCCGTTCGATGCTTCAAAAACAACTTTGATATCTTTAAATTCACGGAGCAAATTAGCAAGACCACTTCTAAATAAAGCGTGATCATCTACTAATGCAATATTTATTATTTTATGATTCATAACTATGGATAAGGAATGATAAAAATTATTTTAGTTCCTAGGTTTTTAATAGAATCTATATGCATTCTTCCCTTTAATAAGTTAATGCGTTTCTGCATATTTAATAATCCCAAACCGTTTTGTTCATTTATTTTCTCGGTTGAATTAAAACCAATGCCGTTATCTTGAATGGTAAGTTGCATTGTATCATTAACATACTTTAAATGAATGATTATTTTATCTGCTTCGGCGTGTTTAATAATATTATTTATTGATTCTTGCAAAAGTCTGAAAATGAAAAGGTCTTTATCGGTATTCGTTATATCAGTATTTTCTATTTCGTTGATAAACTCAATTAAAAATTGTCCATTTCTTTGTAACCAAATAATTTCCTGTTCTATTGTTGGAATCAAACCTTGTTGAAGCAATTGCTCTCCATAAATAATCTTAGACAATTGTCTTAATTCTTTGATGGATTTGGTTACAAGATTTAGTGTATCATCAATTTTTTGTTTTGTTTTTGCTTTTTCATTGATATTGATAGAAGCCAAAGTAACATTGGTTAAACTTAATAGTTGCCCAATATTATCATGCAATTCGGATGCAAGATTTTTACGCGTTTGCTCCTGAACTTCAAATTCTGTTTGAATAAGTGCTGCCTTAAATTCTTTCTTCATTGATTCTTGTTCTTTTAAATGTTTCTTTCTTTTTAAATAATACATGATTAAATTAAAAACAATAAAACCGCATAGAATTAAAATTAATGCAGTGCCTAAAATGATTGAATTTGTAAATTCGGATATTTCTTTAAGCATTTAACAGCAATTAAAATACATAAGTATAAAAAACAATTTAATAAAAAATTTAAATTCTTTAAATAAATATTTATTTGAGGGGAAATTTTGAAAATATATTCCCTGTTTATTAAAAACAAAACTCCACCCAAATAGCATAACAATAAACCCGTACTTAGCCAGAAGAAAAATTGTTTTATGGGAGATACATAAAAATAATCGGCTCTAAATAACTCAATAAAAAATCCAAGCGTTAGTAACAATATAAAAAAACATTCGTAGGTAAAAACGATAGTATTGAAAGTGAATATTTTCGAGTAATCAGCCAATGACACAATAAAAAATATAGTTGGAATTGTGAAAATTGAAAGATTAATTAAATAGATATAACATTTGGATTTGAATATTTTTTTATAGATCAAACTATAACAGACAATTTCAATAACGATTGAGAAATTATACACCCACATTGTATTACCCGATTTTTGTATTTCCTGGTAATGAATGTTTAAAAAGAATGCCAATAATTCTGCAATGAGGTTTATAAAAATTATTATGAGTAAAGGGTAAACCTTATAATCTGTTAAATACTTTCTGTTTGCAAACAGATATATAGATAAGATTAATAAAATAAGAATTATTGGCATAGTAAATCATTAAGCATGAATTAAATTGTTTTAACCACCAACAGGCCCACCGTTTACACAACAATCAGGCGCATCATCTAACGATGTTTTTTTTGCTGATGTTGTAACATGATCTTTAAATCCCTCTACTAAAACATAATTATCTTTTTTTAGCAAAGGCGATTTATCATTCTTATTAATACCACATACAAGAATGCTTAAATAATTCTCAACAGATGCTGTGTTCTCGCAATTCAATTGATTAGGCATTGTTACAGCAAAGTATATTCTGAAACGATCTTTCGATGCTTCTGCATTAATACCCTCAGTGGCATCTTTGCCAATAATGCAATTCAATCTTTCCATACTAATATCAAAATACAAATGTTTTTGTATTGGATTTCGTGAAGGATCAGAACAATTTAATTCAATTTTTTTCTCAAAATCATTAATGACTTTATGAACGTCATTAACATTAATTATTCCAACTTGATTATTTGTTGGAAGATCAAAAGAAATTTTCGCAGGCATAAAAAATTAATTTAAGTGAAAAAATATTTTATACTGCAATGTTGCGAATAATCTTTTAAAATTTAGGGGGGTATTTTTCCCATTTGTTGGCACGTAAAAATACCTGCCTTTTTTTAAAAAAATATTTACCAATTTTGTTGGTTATTCTTTTTTTAATAATCCGGTTAGCCGAAAACGGTATTTAAGAGTAGGCACAAATAAATTTATTATGCAACAATTCAGATTTGGTAAACATGCTCCAAAAAACGATTACCGCACATTATTGCTAAAAAAATATTTAACATCTTCATTGGCAACACCACACGCTGCGCACGATGTTTTATCAATTGT
>CAILAF010000608.1 GCA_903832075.1 uncultured Chitinophagaceae bacterium | reverse complement strand
GAAAAAGAATATACCGGTACCATTACTTTGGGTTCAACAACGCCAACATTCGATTTAGAAAGTATTCCTGAAAATATAAAATCTGTTGAACATTTAACAACAGAACAAATTCATCATGCTACAAAAGATTTTATCGGCGATATTTTACAAATGCCACCACAACATTCTGCTAATAAAAAAGATGGCAAGCGTTTGTATGTATCGGCACGTCAAGGCATTGAAGTAAAAGTTGATGCAAGACCTGTTACCATTAAAGAATTCATCATCACAAAAATTGAAATGCCTGTTGTGCATTTCAAAGTTGTTTGCACAACCGGAACTTATATAAGAAGTTTAGCCAATGATTTTGGTAAGGCATTAGAAGTAGGAGCGCATCTAAGCAGTTTATGCAGATCAAGAATTGGAGAATTTAAAATTGAAGATGCAAAATCTATAACAGATTTTGAGGAAGAGATTAAAGAACTAAGATTGAAAGAAAATATCTCTTAATTTATTTTTGTGATTGATTGACGAGAAACTTAATGTGCAAAATCTTTTGCAAAATCTCCTTTCATTCTTTCCATTGGTGGATTAAAATATCCGAATTTAAGATTAGGAAATTCTTCTTGTATTAAATCCTGTAATTGTTTAACCCCCATCATATCGCCTGTTTCTTTTACATCAATTTGATTTAAATACCAATCAGGATCAATATTAAAATTGCGCCATTGAATCATACTTAAATCGGTATCAATAATTAATTTACGCAATGCTTCATATTCTTCCACACTATCTGTCATTCCGGGAAAAACAAAATAATTAATGCTTGTCCATTTCCCATAACTACGAACCACTTTTAAACTTTCAACAATATCTTCAAACGAATAATTATTAGGGCGATAATATTTTGTATAGATATCTTTTCTTGCAGAATTAGTGCTTACGCGAATACTATCTAAACCTGCTTCACATAAAATTTTTACTGCATCAGGTTTAGAACCGTTGGTATTAATATTAATACTTCCGCGAGAAGTATGTTTGCGAATTTCAATGATGGCATCTTTAATAGTTTGCCACATCAATAATGGTTCACCTTCACAACCTTGACCGAAACTTACAATAGGAAAGGGTGCATTCATTAAATGTGGAACAGTAAATTCTACAATTTCTTCGGCAAAAGGTTTAAAGGTTAATCGGTCTTGTGTTGATACGATGGTTTCTTCTTCAGGTTGAAAAGAAATACATCCAATACAATTGGCATTACATGCAGAAGAAGTAGGAACAGGACATTCCCAACGCGATAAAGAAAAATTTCTTGCAGCAGGACAATGATAGGTATTGCAACATTTCTCCATTAAATGTTTTACCAAACGATTATTCAGATAATGTTTTAATAAATTTTCTGCACCTTTTTTTATTTTATCATCATTATAACCTGCACATTCTTGTCGAATATCTTTTTCAATTCTAACAGCAGGCACATAAAATTTATTATCAAACCAACCGGCAGCAGTATAACAAAATAAAGGAAGTGTTGGTGCATCTTTTGTTGTTTCAAAAGCAGCTAAATATAAACCTGTATGTGCAGGTGGAATAAATGCCGCAACAGCCCAACCTTTATCGCATAAACGCATGTTGCCTGTTTCAACATCAATACCAATTGCTTTACGACCGGGCAATTCGTATAAATTACCACCATCGGGTAATTCTATCCATTCATTTGTTGGAATAGGGAATGCATCCCAACCTGCACGGCCAGTTGCAAATAAAGATTTGTCTTCAAAAATTTTTCCTTTACCATCGGAATATAAAAGAAAAGGAGATTGTGATAATACCATAAAGAAGGCAAAAGTAAAAAATAAAAACTCAAATACTTTTTATTGTGCTTTTAGATGATTCTTGCAAAAATCATTAAAATCTTGTTCATCTGATTCAGAAATATTGGCATCAATTTCTTTTTGTATCAAACGATTGCTTTTAAGGTCTATGGTTAATAGTCCATCTTTTAAAACAACATTGCTTACTTCATTCCATGCATATGTTTTTTTAGGAAAAGAATTGAAAGCAATTTCTTCATGATCCAAAGCAACTTCGGGTAAAAGTTTTACAGGTTTTTCTAGAACCGCAGCAATCAAGTATAAAAAAGCAATAGTGAAATGGTTGGTTTGTATATACCAACCCCAAGCACTGAACATTATAGCAAAACGATAATAAGCAACATCTTCATGTTCTTTTTTTCTTTTACAATATAGCCACCATGCAATTACAACCAAACTTATAAAAACTAATAGCGTCTCTCTTGTAGAGCCAATGATAGCACTTAAATTAGAAGCTATAAATTGGATATATACAAAATAGAAAAAAGACGAAACAGCGAATAATAATAATAATTGACTAACCCAATCAATAAGATAATAGCTAACTGTTTTTTTTAGAACTATTAAGTAATCGTATGTTTTAGT
>CAILAF010000607.1 GCA_903832075.1 uncultured Chitinophagaceae bacterium | reverse complement strand
TTATTCGCATTGTTTGTTTGTTTTATGATATTTGTTTTGAATAGTTGCGCCCCAAAACCTTATGCAGATACAAATCAATCTTACAAATCACAAGCTAAGATTTTTGCAAAGCAATTAACGGGATTGCCATCCATTGATGCAAACGATACAATTCGATCAGTTCCATTCATCGTTGGTACTACTAATTTTAATTTACGTAAACCAAGTTTTGTTATTATTCATCATACAGCGCAAAACGGTTGTGAGGAAACACTGAAAACCTTTACTACTGTGGCTTCTAAAGTTAGTGCACATTATGTAATTTGTAAAGATGGAATGGTGCATCACATGTTGAACGATTACATGCGTGCATGGCAAGCAGGCGTGAGTAAATGGGGAAATTTGACAGATATTAATTCATCATCTATTGGAATCGAAATTGATAATAATGGTTTTGAATCTTTTACTGATGCACAAATAAATAGTTTGATTAGTTTATTGTCGAAACTAAAAAAGGAATATGATATACCAACAGCAAATTTTATTGGACATGGCGATATTGCACCCGGTAGAAAAGTAGATCCAAGTGCTTATTTCCCTTGGAAAAAATTAGCTGATAATGGTTTCGGTTTATGGTATGATGAAGTAAGAGATTCTATTCCAGATAATTTTAATAATGTACAAGCATTGCGTATCATTGGTTATAATGTAAAAGATAGTACGAATGCAATTCGTGCATTTAAAAGACATTTTTTTAGTGATACAACTAAATCAAAAATTTTAAGTGATACAGCAAGAAGTGTCTTATATAATTTAAGTAAGAAGTATATGTAATGAAGTATAAAATATTTTGTCTTTTATTTTTGATTTCATTTTCTTCTATTGCACAAACAAATGTAATTGATACTCATCCTTACGTTATTATTTTAGGTGTTGCACAAGATGCAGGTTATCCTCAAATTGGTTGTGATAAAGCATGTTGCAAAAGAGTGATTGATAATCCTTCACAAAAAAGAATGATTGTTTCTTTTGCATTGGTTGACCCTGAAAGCCATAACTGGTGGCTGTTTGAAGCTACACCTGATATTACTGAGCAACTGCAATTATTTAGAAAGATTACTAAATCTCAATTCAATATTTTACCTAAAGCTGTTTTTCTTACACATGGACATATTGGTCATTATACCGGCTTAATGTATTTTGGAAGAGAAGCTGTGAATACAAATTTGCTTGATGTTTATGCAATGCCAAGAATGAAAGATTTTTTATTGAATAATGGTCCATGGAGTCAATTATGTTCACTAAAAAATATTTCATTGCAAAAACTTTCTGCTGATAGTGCAATAAATATTTCTAAGAATTTACGTGTAACACCTTTTATTGTTCCGCATAGAGATGAGTTTAGTGAAACAGTTGGTTTTGAAATTCGTTATCATGATTTTAAACTAATTTTTATTCCGGATATTGACAAATGGAATAAGTTCGACAGAAATATCAATGATATAATTCATCAAAGTTCCGTTGCTTTATTAGACGGAACTTTTTATAAAGACAGAGAAATTGCAGGAAGGACAATGAATGAAATACCTCATCCTTTTATTCAAGAAAGTATAAAGCAATTTTCTTCTCTTTCAATAAATGATAAAAAGAAAGTTTATTTTATTCATTTTAATCATACCAATCCCTTGCTGAATATGACTTCTAAAGAATTTATCGAACTAAAGAAAAAGGGATATGGTATTGCTCAGCAAGCTCAAATAATTGGGTTTAAATAAATAGTTCGTTAAACAACTAACAATTGTTAGTTGTTTATTGTTATCAATCCTTATTTTTGCGCAGAAAATAAATTGAACTATGCAATTCGAATTATCAGAAGAACAATTAATGATTCAAAAAGCGGCACGCGATTTTGCTGTGAATGAATGTTTGCCCGGCGTTATTGAAAGAGATGAACATCAAAAATTTCCAAAAGAACAAGTTAGTCAGTTAGCTGATTTAGGTTTTATGGGAATGATGGTAAAGCCTGAGTATGGCGGCTCTGGTTTGGATACAGTGAGTTATGTTTTGGCAATGGAAGAAATCAGTAAAATTGATGCTAGTACAAGTGTTTGCATGAGCGTAAACAACAGTTTAGTATGTTGGGGATTGGAAGCATACGGCACTGAAGAACAAAAACAAAAATATTTAACACACATTGCTCAAGGAAAAAAAGATGGTGAATTATATTTGGGCGCATTTTTGTTAAGTGAGCCAGAAGCCGGTAGTGACGCCACTTCTCAAAGAACTACTGCTGAAGATAAAGGCGATTATTATTTAGTGAACGGAACAAAAAATTGGATTACTAATGGTTCAAGTGCAAGTGTTTATTTAGTAATTGCACAAACAGATGTATCAAAAGGGCCAAAAGGAATTAATGTGTTAATTGTTGAAAAAAAATGGCCTGGTGTTACCGTTGCAGCAAAAGAAAATAAATTAGGTATTCGTGG
>CAILAF010000606.1 GCA_903832075.1 uncultured Chitinophagaceae bacterium | reverse complement strand
TTCTGGTTGTACAGCATCGTTTTCTGCTATTGTTACTGTTCCTGCTACTTATGTAATTGCAGGAAGTATCCTTGCAAGTTCTACAAGTCCATGTGCGCCGGGTAATGAAATATTTACTTTCAGTAGTGCTGCCATTACCGGTGTACCAAGTACTGCAACTTATAATTGGGATTATGGTGATGGAACAACCGGTACAGGTGCTGTAACAACGCATACTTATACTTACGGTAATCCTTTTAATGTAATGCTTACCATTTTTAATAATGGCGTACAACTTTATAAAACATCCATTGCAATAAAAGCTTTCGGACAGGATGTTACACCAACAGCAGCATTTACTGTATATAGTAAGAATTCTTTAGGCACTTATTATGGCTTTAATAGCAGTTCAACCATTAATCATGGTTCTATTTCTTCTTTTACCTGGGATTTTGGCGATGGCTCTCCTAAAGTTATTGGAGGAACACAATATGTTGAGCATACCTATACTCAACTATCAACCGATCAACCTTATACCATTACACTTACTGTTCTTGGAAATTCAGGATGCATAAGCAGTGTACAAAATAGTATATTGGTTCCGCATAAATAAAACTACAAACCTCATAAGCCGGATTCTGTTTCTAAACTATCATTTATCTGGCTCAAACATTACTGTTTGAATCTTGCTGCCTACCCTGTATCGTGTTTCGATTAAATCGAAACTTGAACGAGCCGTTCTTACAACGATACTATATGTGGCATTACAGCACCCAAGGTTTACCCGCCTGAATTGTTACCAATTTAAGCTGTGAGCTCTTACCTCACATTTTCACCTTTTTCCCTTTTTGCAAAGGGATAGTTATTTTCTGTGGCACTATCTCTTTCCTGAATTTATGCAGGAAGCCGGCAATTAACCGGTAGGTTGCTCTGTGCTGTCCGGACTTTCCTTCCTTTTGCATTAAGCAAAAGAACGATAGCTCGGGTTTGTAGCATTGCAAAGATAGAAAGAAGTATTTTGATTAATTTATAGCTTTCAAACTTTGCAGAAGTAATCTATAATATTGTTATAAGAGAATCAAGTATGATTTTTTGTATCAAAACTTATAATGTAATTACTGAAATTTCTTTTATTGCACTTATTAAAAAAACAAACCACTAATTTGTATTATTCATTTTTTATAATATCTTGTTGTAACAAAACATATCGGATAAATTCTTTAGCTCCAAAAATGAATCTTAAGACCGGAATCTTCAATTTCAATATCCTTTAGAAATTGCTTCTATTATAATTCAATATTGTTCGAGAATTATTTTATCATTCAAATTAAATTAATAGCGTATGAAAAAGACTTTGCTTCTTGTTAGTATTATTTGCTCCACATTTATTATCACTTCAGCGCAAACCAATTTTTCCTTAAAGCTATATGCAGGTTCAAATGCATCATGGGGCAACGGTCAATTCCTTTCTATTGATTCAAAAGGTAATTGCAAATACAATTTAAGTGAAATGAACAATGGTATAAAGGATTCTTTATCATTTGTAATTACGAAAGATCAACTAAACCAGTTAGAGGAGGTTACAAATAAAATTCAGTTTTTTAAACTCAATCCAACTTATGATGCTAAAATGCAAGATGGTACCAGATTATCCATTGAAATCTCTACCTCCGGCAAAACTAAAACTGTTCATTGGTTAAATATTCATAACAATGAGTCAGACCTTTTCTTGGATAAACTGAACACAGTATTAAAAAACAAAGGAATTATTATTAATTACTAAAATTATTTCACTATGAAATATATTTTACTACCCTGCATAAGCCTCTTTGGTTTTATTGCAATAACAACTGCACAAAATTATGAAGACCAAGGTACCACTGTAAAAAAACAAGGGTGCGATGTAATGCTTATCATGCAAATTGCACTGGATAGAGATAGCATTGGCGATGTAGCAATGATTCAAAATGCACTTAATAGTTGTTTTGCCCTTACCTGTGACTTACCCTGTGCAGATCGTAAAACCGGCCGATGTAAAATAATTACAAAAGTTGTTGTTGTTAAATGGAGCAGTTTAAGTTATAAAGACCAACCAAAATTTCATCATGTTTGGATGTATTCCGGTGCAGGCATTTCCCGTGCAGGTGTAGGAACACCAAATGGAAAATCAACTGTTGGGTATTGGTATAGAAAAGAATATAGCCCTAAAGTATATTGCCACGAAACAATGCATTTAGCAGGTTTATTAGATCATTACAGAGATTGCAGAGCTGTAAGTTTGGCGGATCATGTTGATAATTGTAAGGATGGAGATACTTGCACAACTGCACAAAAAGAAAGTGGTGCTTGCCCTGCATGTAAAGATTATGAACAAGACATAATGGGCAATGATGTAAGAAAACCAGTTGATTGTAACCGAGATATTGTTGAAATAATTAGATTAGCCAATGCCGTAAATCCGGTGTTTTATTGCTCAGATTCTTGTTGTGAGGATACACATAGCATTGATGTCAAAAAAACTAAACCAAAAATTAATTTTACTGTTGGCTTACGTTATACAATTGAAGATAGTAAACCATCTTCCTTCCCTACAACCGGTGCTGCAATTGGAATTGGATTAACTATTCATAAAAATTTTGCATTGAATGCCAATTATGGTTTTACAGAGGGTACTAACAGCGGAGTAAAATATAATAAAAGCACTATAGTTGCCGGTGGTTCTTGGTTTCCTTTTGGTATGTTCACTCAAGAAAACAAACCTTTTCAAATACTGCCGTTTATTGCTGCAATGATGGGAAGCACTTCAATTAAATCAACTGTCACCGTTAGCGGTAATAATTATTCAAGTAGCGCAAGTGCATTTACTTATCATATATATGCACAGGGAGATGCTCCATTTAAATCACCGGTTAAAAAAGTAAAAACTGCTGCTTTTATTAATGCCGGTATTTTACACACAAGCTTTGGAAGTTCAGGACAGAATAATATTAATTTTGATGCCGGATTTAAAATAACATTGCAGTAATACATACACTTTATTTAGCTTCTGCTATAAAAGCCATCTTCACTATAGATGGCTTTCTTTTTTACGCATATTATGTAGTATGGTCTTATTGCTATATACAATAGCCAATTGTCGAACGATTTTTGCTTATTTGCAGGCTATTTTGATTATCCCTGATGAAGTGTTTTTCTATAATCAACCTAATTTATATAACTAGATAACAATTATAATTAATTAAATATCAAATAAATGAGTATCAATAAATGATTTCTTTAGCACTTAAGTACCGAGCAACTGGCGCATTCTATGATAAAAACCAAATAAAGATTAATGCCTTTGTGTATTCTT
>CAILAF010000605.1 GCA_903832075.1 uncultured Chitinophagaceae bacterium | reverse complement strand
TTTTTTATTTATAAATTATTAACTCTATTCAATAATTTTAAAAATTAAAGTTGCTTATGAAGAAATTATTCATTCTACTCTTGTTGCATTTTCCTTTGTGTTTATTAAATGCACAGAATATTACAGGAACATGGCAAGGATATTTTACGGCATATAGAATTGAAGCAGAATCAAATTTAAATAGCAGACGCAATGATAGGTCAGAAGGTAAAACAGGTTTAAGCTTCACTCGTAAATTTTTTATGACGCTTGAAATAAAGCAATCTTATAAAGCTTTATGGGGTGTGTACAATACAACAGATTCTTCTAATCTTTCCATTGGATGCTTTTGCAGTATATCCGGTATTTTACCAAAGAAGCAAGTTTCATCTTTTGATTTATTTAAAGAACGAATCATCAATCATGATCCTAAAATATCTATTCAAACTTGCGATTTTGTAAATCGCTTTTCATTTCATTATATAATGATTGATAATTACGAGTATTTAATTGGTAAATGGTTTACCGGCGATAATGCATCCACATCACGTGATGGTTCTTCAGGTGCTTTTATGTTACAGCATGTTAGCCAGATAAATAAAACAAATATTGATGAACTGTTTTCAAAATTGGATAAGCTATTGAGTAAAGGTGCGGTTACTGATACATTATCTTTAAAAACAGTTCCCTTAATTATGGATCCTGTATCTTCTTTGAATATTGATGAAAAAGATATTATACTGTCAATTACAGGAAAAAAAATTAATTAATTTTTTTCCATTCATCCACTTTGCAACCATGTGTATTTTTTATTTCATGCCTTTCCGTCATAAAAATATCTTAGGTATTTGGTTTGATGTATATTTATCTCAACAAATAAAAAAATATGAAAACAAGTTATTTAGTTTTAATCATTGTTTTGGGCGTTATATTACTACTTGGTGGATGTGTTGGTTGTGGAACCATGAGTTTACAAAGAAGTGCAGCGACAATGGATGAAAATATCCAAAGTAAATGGGGTAATGTTCAAAGTGAGTATCAACGTCGCTCTGATTTGATTCCGAATTTAGTTAGTACAGTAAAAGGAGAAGCTAATTTTGAGCAAACTACCTTGCAAAATGTAATTGCTGCAAGAGCAAGTGCTTCTCAAATAAAATTGGATGCAAAAGATTTAACACCTGAAAAATTACAACAGTTTCAAGCGTCTCAAGGTCAGTTATCTCAAGCGCTGGGTCGTTTGATGGTAGTTTCTGAACAATATCCAAACCTTCGTGCCAATGATGCATTCCGTGGGTTACAAACGCAATTAGAAGGAACAGAAAATAGAATTAAAGTAGCGAGAAATGATTTTAATGCTGCTGTACAAGAATACAATTCTAAGATTCGTGTATTCCCTAATAATATTTATGCAAGTTGGTTAAATTATAAAATAAAAGGATATTTTCAAGCTGAAGCAGGAAGCGAAAAAGCACCTCAAGTAAAATTCTAATTCAATTGCATGTTTAATTTATTTCGCAAAAAAGCAACTGATTTTTTTTCAACTGAAGAAAAACAACTGGTTACTTCAGCCATTCAATCTGCCGAACACAGAACAAGTGGTGAAATAAGAGTGTATGTTGAAAGCAAATGCAGTTATATGAATGCATTGGATCGTGCACT
>CAILAF010000604.1 GCA_903832075.1 uncultured Chitinophagaceae bacterium | reverse complement strand
ATTACTAACACTTTGAATATTATTATTTGAACTTAGATTATTCCATTCATAATTAGTAGAATTAATCAGTGTCAATTCCTCGTTAATATCAAACCGTTTAAAGAGAATTTGTGTATTATAACTTACCGAATAATCTATCCATGGATCACCTTTAAAATTAGCATATGTTGTTACTAATGAATAAAAATCTTTATTATGAACATATCTCTCTAACATTAATCCAAATGTTACTTTTTTCTTTATTAATGATATATTAATTGTCTGACTTTCTGCCCCGGGTCCAATACCTGCCCCAATCATTTGACCCTGATTTGTGTATCCATCCCTTACTTGATAATGGGTATACCAACCCTCTGTTGGTCTTACAAGAAAATAATCCTTGGAATATCCTAATTGAGTTAATTCAAACTGAAAATTCATTAGGGTTTTTCTATTCAAAGAAAATAATTTTCTACCCCCAATTATTAAAGCTTCAGAATGATCCGGCTCTAACAATAAATCCCTTAAATTCTGAGAATTATCGTTTCTGCCCCATTCAAGATAAATTTCCGAATGAGCCTTAGGCAAAATCACTCTTGCAATGAAAGCTAATAATTGATCATATTTTTGCTCGCTAAGTTGATAATTATTACCCCTAAAAAATCCGGAAAAGATGGGAAGATTTTTGCTTAAAAATGAGCCCCCTCTTTGAGAATTATATTCATAAAAAGTACGCTCAAACCCTAAAAATAAATTTGGCGTCCATTTGGGTTGCCAGGTTATAATTATTCCATTTATATAGCGCCAATCATTGAGTTTTCTTATATATAATTGCTCATTCGAATACCCCCCAGTTCTTCCTTCAACTAATGGAGCATAAATACGACCTGTAAATCTCCGCAAAGTGTCTTGAGGAATTATGCCTGATTCAGTTAGCCTTCCTCCTATAATTTGGAATTCAAAATTTCCGACTTTTGTTTTTATAGGCTTATTTGTATGAATAGTAAAATGTATAAAACCCGGTGCCGAATTACTCATTAAAAGTGAATTTCTGAAACCTGGACCCCACCACATATTCTCGGTAGAGATACCAAATGAGACAGAATATATTTTCATTAAAATATTGGATTGCCCTGCGGAAATTTTTTTATATGTGCGATTACCAAATCTTTCCGGTAGATCAATTCTATTTATAAAAGAATAATAATATGCCCATAATGTATCCGACAAAGAAGGGGAAAAAGTTTGAAAATTGGGGTTATTTGCATAAACAAATTCAGGTTTAAGTTGTAAACTAACCCAACCAAATTCCAGATGCAACCCGGTACTAAATAATGTTTGAAATCCACGTGCAGGAATCATTGGACCGTCATTCAAACCATAAGCATGCTGTGAGTTATATTGTTGTAACCAATCAACTGGCAAAGCTTGAATATTGCCCTTTATATTCCGTAAAGAAAAAGTCTTCGCTAAGGTTGGATGTATATTTGCAGTATAAAATGAAGTTGTATCGCTTTCAAAAATTTTTGTTTCACCTACTGGTCTTATCAAGTAACTACGGTAGTCTTTGTTTCCTAATATTTGTTCCCGTCGCATTAAGTCTTCTACACAATTATCCCCGAAAGGGGTAGATTGAGCGAAAATTGAAACTGAAAAATTAAAAACTAAAAAAAAAATATATAGACATTTATACATGAAGTCAAATTTAAGTAGACTTCTTTTAAAACCAATTAGTAAACATTTTCATTTTCCAGAAAAATATGCAAGATTGTAAGAAATATTATTTTTGTATCCAAAAACAAAGTCCAATTATTTATATACCAAATATCATGGTCAATTCTTTGTTGCATTAAACTAATTTCATGAGTAGGCCCTCTAAAACCATTAATCTGTGCCCAACCTGTAATCCCTGGTTTAATTAATAGTCTAAGTGAATATTGCTCAATAATACTCTGAGATGCAAGACTTAAGGAAACAGGGTGAGGTCGAGGACCTACAATTGATATTTCACCCTTTAAAACATTCCAAAATTGAGGCAATTCATCTAAACTTGTTTTGCGCAAAAAAGCGCCAAATTTTGTTATCCGAGGATCATTCTTAATGGCCTGACAAAAATTGCCGTGTGCATCTATATCTCTACTTTCAACTACCATCGACCTAAACTTATAAAGCTTTATTATTTTATTATTCAGTGATACTCTTTCCTGTTTAAAAAAAACAGGCCCTTTAGAAGTAATTTTTAAGATGATCGCAATAATCGGAAATAACCAAGAAAAAATAAAAATAAATAAAAAAATGGTAAATAAAATATCGAGAATTCGTTTAAAAGCACTTGTATTAGCCATTTCAGCCCTAAAAGCTACTGCTTGATGAATATGTAGAAACTCTGGAAAATTTATTTCATCAGAATATACATCCACCCTTGACTGTGTTGCTGTTGGATTCATAAATACTTTAATTAAATTACTTTATAAAAACCATACTTAATAAGGGGGATTCAAAATTAATGAATAATATGAAACTAATAATAATAATAAGTGGTTTTTTTATTTGATTTTAAAAAATAATTTCAGTTTTAGAAATAATCTCAGCCAAACAGTTTTTCAAATCAATTATATTTATCGAAGGCTAATGCAATATGTTATTAAAAAAGACTAATGTACCTTTCAGATATTTTCTCCCAAGAATAATATTCTTTAACGATTTGAAGTGTTTTGATTCTTTCAGATTCAATCAAGGTACAATTAGAATATAAATGATTTATTTTTTCAATAAAATCTTTATCATT
>CAILAF010000603.1 GCA_903832075.1 uncultured Chitinophagaceae bacterium | reverse complement strand
GGTGCAAGAACAATAATGTTTAAAGTATCAGGATTGATTGCTTTAAATAGTGAATTAAAAATTACTAATGGTAATGTTACAATTGCCGGACAAACTGCACCCGGTGATGGAATTTGTATCAGCAATTATACTTTACGTGTATTGGCAAGTAATGTTATTGTAAGATATATCCGTTGTCGTTTAGGTGATTTAACTTCTTATATAGATGATGCAATGGATGGTAATGGTTCTGTTCCTGTTTCTTATAATAATATAATTATAGATCATTGTTCCATGAGTTGGTCAATTGATGAAGTGGGAAGTTTTTATGATAATAAAAATTTCACCATGCAATGGTGCATCTTAAGTGAAAGTTTATTTCATTCTGTTGACCCAAAAGGAAATCATGGTTATGCAGGAATTTGGGGCGGACAAAATGTTACATTCCATCATAATTTATTAGCGCATAACAGCAGCCGTAATCCAAGATTTTGCGGCAGCAGATATACCGGCGATTCTATCAATGAAATTGTTGACATGCGCAATAATGTAATTTATAATTGGGGAAATATTAATTCTGGATATGGTGGTGAAGCCGGCAATCAAAATATTGTAAATAATTATTACAAAGCCGGACCAGCAACGCCGGGAAGCTTAACTGTAAGTTCAACATCAAATAAACGAAATCGTATTTTTAATTATACCAGTTATTATTATGCAACCGATGCAAAGATTTATCCTGATACTGTTTTCGGAGGAAATTTTTATATCAATGGAAACTATGTAGATGGATTTGCAGATGTAACTGCAGATAACTGGACAAAAGGAGTGCAACCTGATAGTTATGCAAATGTTGGTGCGCTGATGATAAAAGCGAAACAAACGAATGCTTTTAATTATTCAATGATTCGTACACAAACAGCAACTGATGCATATACTTCTGTATTGGACAGTGTTGGTTGTATGTTACCGAGAAAAGATACAGTTGATAAAAGAATTATTAAAGAAACAAAAACAGGAACTGCAAGTTTTGAAGGAGCTGGATACAGTACTGTTACCGGAACAGGCATTACACATCCATCCGGTATTATTGATAGTCAGAAAGATGTTGGTTCATGGCCTGTTTATAATAATTCAACTGCAGCAACGGATACAGATGGTGATGGTATGCCTGATTGGTGGGAGAATATGAATGGATTCAATCCTAATAATGCAAGCGATGGTAATATTGTTGGAAGTGATGGCTATACTTTATTAGAAAAATATTTAAATGCTATTCCTTCTGCAGATGATCAAATAAAATTCACTGCAGTTACAGGAAATAAAATCAATAACACAACATCGTTAATTAATTTTAATATCAGTTGGGCACAAAGCGGATTTACTTATGGATTGTTCAGATCTTCCGACAGCATTAATTTTTCAAAGATTGCAGAAACTGCGGGTAACGTAAATGCTTATCAATATTCCATTACAGATGCTGCCATGCCAACAGCAATTAATTATTACCGTGTAGCATCTTATGCAACCGGAAGAACAGATACAGTATTCAGTTCAATCATTAAAGTTGATAATTCAATTGTTACAGCTGTAAATAATATTTCAGCAAATAATGCTGCACTAACTGTTTATCCCAATCCGGCACAATCAGCAATAAATTTATTTTATCCTGCATTAATTAATAACGGAACTGTTAGAATAATTTCATCCAATGGTCAATTAGTAAAACAACTGAATTTATCAATTGGGTCTTCACAACAATTAATTATAATAAATGATTTAAAAGCAGGTGTTTATTTTATTGAATTGGTAGCAGGAAAAAAAATCAGCAGAACAAATTTTGTAAAATAGAAAACTATTACATTGCTATAATATGATTAAAAGAACCATTAGTTCTGCACTAATGCAATGTTCATCAAAATTGCTTGATAGCCCAAAAAAAACTGAGTTTGAATTTTTTGATTATTGATTTGATAGCAATACTTAATTTAAGAAGTCTTACTAAAACGGTCTTGATACTTAGTAAACTCTAATTAAAGCTGGAACTAAACAAAATGAAAGCATTCATAAATGACCTAATTATGTCATTGATTCTTTTGGTGAACTTCATTCCTTAATGCTTATTTTCATTTGATTTATTAGAGATAAAATTGATAATACACGATTGAAGGCAACGCCATTTGAAAGATTAAAAGATGGCACTGTGCACAAACTATTTTTGCAAGACTGCCTGGAATATCTGTTGCCGTATAGGACTTACATTGTAATATTCCTTACCATTCAGAAGTCCTGTTTGTTGCCGATTTATTAAAAGAATGATAGAAATACCTTCCTGAGGTACAACCGCAATGCTTGTTCCTGTAAACCCGGTATGTCCGAAACTACCTTCAGGGCCATTTTTAATCACCGGATTTTTTTCATCCATCATCCATCCTAATCCATTATTGAAGTTGTCTTTAGTCAGAAATGTTGATATGGTTTTTTCTGAAATAAATGGATCATTACCCTGGTTATTTTTATTCATCAGCATATCTACAAATTTTTGCAAGTCGTCCACAGTAGAAAAAAGACCTGCCGCGCCTGAAATTCCCTTATTGGCATAATAAGCATTACCGTCATTTACTTCCCCCTTCAGGGTATAATTCCGCCAATGATCCCAGCTGGCAGGACTGATCTCCCTGAATTGAAAACCCAGACTTGAATCGTATACCATTCTCTTTTCATAGGGATTCCCAATGGAAGTAGCAGCAAATTTTACCCCCTTTTGATTTAGTAAGGGATTATAGGAAGTATGATTCATTTTCAGAGGTCTAAAAATATGCTGCTGCATAAACTCGTCTAATGGCTGACCTGAAACAATTTCCACAATTTGTCCTAGTATGGTAAAGCCCAGATCACTATACTTTCTTTGTTTTCCAATGGGGAAGGCTAGCGGCAGTTCGCCTATCAATTTAAATGTTTCCTGTTTATTGCTGGCACGATAATACATCGGATACCATTCATAAAGTCCGGCGGTATGTGTCAGCAAGTGCCTGATGGTAATAGCAGATTTATCGGGGCTTGTAAATGCTTTGATATATTTTCCAACCGGATCGTCCACTGAGAGTAATCGTTTGTCTGCGAGTAGCATAATGCTGGTGGTGGTACCCACCACTTTTGTCAATGAGGCAAGATCAAACAAATGATCAGTTGTCATTTTTTCCGGCTCATTCAAAGGTTTATGGTTGTCATCAAAAATTTGTGCGTAGCCATAGGACTGCCTGTAAATAACCTGGTTGTACTTTTTAACCTGGATAACGGCACCTGGTATTTTTTTGCTGTTCACCTGTGAGATAAGAATACTATCTATCCGGGCAATCAGTTCTGTATTGCGCTCATGGCTTGGCTGTGAAAAAATAGTCTTATGATTAACAAGGATACTGAAGAAAAGAATGAACAGTTTTTTCATAAAAATATTTTTAATTCTTGTGGACTGTTTAAGTTGATATGATTGTTTATTAATCGAATAACTGAGGAAAGGGCAGGACACACAGTTTTACGTAAAAATAATTCTTTCCTATTAATATAAATTCAAGATGGAAGGCATCCTGGTTTTTTAATGAAAAATATTAAATCAAACCATTCAATTGTTTTGCAATATTTAAATTTCAAAATCTTCCATTATTTCAATTTAAACAATGATATTTCGTCTCAATAAAACGGTTCCGTTTATAAAACATTCAAAGCAATTAATCTGCATTAATAAAATTTATTGTAAAGAAATTCTAAGTCTTAATCAATGGGTCGTTTTGTAAGATACTATTCCTCTTGTCATTTTTTTCTACTCTGTATCTTTTGATACCGTTAAAAAGTAATTACATATTTATTATTGTTCTGTAAAACAAAAAAATATCATTATGAAAAGTAAAAATCATTTCAGCTTCATTGCTTCAGTTCTTATCTTTTATTTCACTGCTGTAGTAAACCAAAATGTGTTTTCTCAAACAACTAAAACAGATGCGAAAATGAAAATCCTGATTCATGTTACAATTGGTCCCGAAAATCCGACAAAAGCTACACTTGCTTTCTTGGTTGCAAAAACTTCGATAGAAGAAGGTCACACTGTCACTCTTTTTCTTGCAGGAGATGCTGTACAATTAATTCGAGACAATGTATTGGATAATCTTGCGGGTCTTGGCACAGGAAAATTGCGTGAACATTTTGATCAAATTATTAAAGGAGGAGGTAAATTTTATTTGTCAGCTAATTCCAGCAAAGCACGTGGAGTAACTGATGCCGATATTAAAGACAAACATGCAGAGTTTGCATTGCCGAATGTTCTGGTAAAACTTTTAATAGATAGTGACAGAGCACTTACTTATTAATAATTGATAACAATTATTCAGAGGATGATTATTTACAATAATTGTATAACTCCTCTGAATAATTTTATTTTATTTTCTCTTTCATACTGTTTTAAGATTCTTGAAATAACTACTCTTGTAGTTCCAATATCAAGAGCTAAATTCTGGTGCGAAATATGAATTTTATTTGTGGATTCTGTTTCACATTTTTTTCTCAAGTATTCTATTACACGGACATTGATATTTTCAAATGCAATTTTTTCAAATGAATTGATTAACTCATCATACCGACTTCTGAACATTCGCATAACATATTTATTCCACGATGGATATTTTAATTGCCATTTAGTAATCATCTCTGAAGGAAATATGAGCATTTCAGTTGCTTCAATCGCAACACCATGCGAAGAACTTTTATTGTTGAAATATGCTGCAGCCAATGACATCGTACAGGTTTCTTCTGCCCGAACATGATATAGTAAAATCTCTCTGTCTTCTTTTTGCTGATATACACGAATTGTTCCTTCCAAAACAATCGGTAAAAATTTTACATATTGTCCTTCCTTTACGATCACATCTCCTTTTTTCACCGAAAGGAATTTGGCATTGTCAAAAACTTCTTCCTGCAATTCAGTATCAGAAAAAAAACTTAATTTTTTTAAAATTGGATTGCTTTTGTCCATAGTTATCAGGAATTAAAATAATGATTCTTCCCCGTAAAAGTTTTCAAATTAATACTTACAATCGTTATGCAGAAGAATCAATAAGAAAATTTTTCAGGAAACTTTAATTGCCATTTTCTTCTTTTTCGTCTTTGATTAGTGTTGCAATCTGTGCAGCTAATTCGGGCGTAACAGCAACACCATGTATTTCTTTTGCATGGATGGCTGCTTGCTGTAATACTTCTTCAACACTGTTGGCTATTATTATGCCTTTACAATCGAAACCTGCATCAGCACAATGTAATGTTTTCATGATAATTTATTTTGATGAAGAACAATGTTACAAAAGCTTTTATTATACAACTGTATCAAAAGATACATATTGTTTGTCGCTATAATGAAAGTTATGTCAATGCCAGCAAAATGTAAAATGAGTATCCTCAAACTCGTTTAAGTTGTTTCTCCTTGTACCCTTAGGACTTTCCTGTATTTT
>CAILAF010000602.1 GCA_903832075.1 uncultured Chitinophagaceae bacterium | reverse complement strand
ACGTTTTGTTGGTAAACAAGAACAGATGGAAGAAATTATGGCAGTGAGTGATATATTTTTATTACCAAGTGAATATGAAAGTTTTGGTTTAAGTGCATTGGAAGCAATGGCAGCTAAAGTAATTGTGATAAGTAGTAATGCAGGCGGATTACCTGAAATAAATATTCATGGTAAAACAGGTTTTATGGCAAATGTGGGTGATGTAAAAGCAATGAGTGAATTTGCCATTACTATTTTGCAAGATGAAAAATTATTACAACAAATGAAACAACAAGCTTATGAACAAGCTTTGTTATTTGATATTTCTAAAATTGTTCCTCGTTACGAAAAACTATACAGTCGCTTTTGCAGAATGGAACCTTGTATTTAAAATTATCCCGCCCAACCTTCTCTGTCTAAACTTCTGTATTGAATAGCTTCGGCTAAATGTTCGGGTTTTATGTTTTCGCTGAAACTCAAGTCAGCAATGGTTCTGCTTACTTTTAAAATTCTGTCATAAGCTCTTGCAGAAAGATTTAATCTTTCCATTGCTTTCTTTAATAAGGCTTCACCAATATGATCAATCACACAAATTTCACGCAATTGTTTACTACTAATTTGTGCATTGGCATAAACACCAATATTATTTTTATATCGCTCAGTTTGTATATCCCTTGCTTTAATTACTCTTTCACGAATAGTGGATGAATCTTCTCCTTGTTTATTCAAATTACTTAATTCTGAAAAAGCAACTGGTGTTACTTCAACATGCAAATCAATTCTGTCTAATAATGGTCCGGAAATTTTATTCAAATATTTTTGAACAGCACCGGGCGGACAAGTACATTCTTTTTCGGGATGATTATAAAATCCGCAAGGGCAAGGATTCATAGAAGCAATCAACATAAAATTTGCAGGAAAATCCAATGCAACTTTTGCACGAGATATTGTTACTTTTCTTTCTTCCATCGGTTGGCGCATTACTTCTAAAACTGTTCTTTTAAATTCGGGTAATTCATCTAAAAATAAAACACCATTATGCGCCAACGAAATTTCTCCGGGCTGCGGAATACTACCGCCACCAATTAATCCTGCATCAGAAATTGTGTGATGAGGTGATCGAAAGGGTCGCTTCGAAATTAACGATGCATTCTCAGGTAACTTTCCTGCAACGCTATGAATTTTTGTTGTTTCTAATGCTTCATGCAAACTTAACGGCGGCAATATTGTTGGCAAACGCTTTGCCAGCATGGTTTTACCGGCACCGGGCGGACCAATTAAAATAGCATTATGACCGCCTGCAGCTGCAATCTCTAATGCACGTTTAATATTTTCTTGTCCTTTTACATCATTAAAATCAAATTCAAAATCATATTGATTAGTAAAAAATTCTTCTCTTGTATTAATTACTAATGGTTGTAAACTATTTTCATCTTTAAAAAATTCAACCACATCATTTAAATGTTCAACACCATAAACATTTATATTATTTACCATTGCCGCTTCTCGTGCATTTTGTTTAGGAACAATCAATCCTTTAAAACCATCTCGTCTTGATTGAATTGCAATTGGCAACGCACCTTTAATAGATTGCACCGTTCCATCTAAACTTAATTCACCCATAATAACATAATTCTTTAACGCTTCGGCATTTTCAATTTGTTCGCTTGCACCCAACACACCAATTGCAATTGACAAATCAAATGCAGAACCACTTTTACGAATATCAGCCGGTGCCATGTTCACCACAATTTTTGTTCGTGGCATAGCATAATCATTTGTTTTAATAGCCGCTTCAATTCGTTGCAAACTTTCTTTAACGGCATTATCGGGCAAGCCAACAATATGATAACCTTGTCCGTTACTAACATTTACTTCAATGGTTATTGCAATGGCTTCAACACCATAAACCGCACTGCCAAAGGTTTTGACAAGCATAAAAAAAATATTTATTTGAACAGCAATAGACTTACAATGATGCTTTACTTGTGTGACTCACTTCAACTCAAGTAACACGCATCAACCATGAGGGGTATTTATGCGGATAATTATGCGATACTAAAATAAGAAAGATTAGAGAAAAAAAATTATTTTGATAAAATTATTTCTGAATCTATTGTTTATATATCTCAGTATCAGGATGAAAATTTTTCCATGAATGCCAAAACTCCTGATAAGATTGAATGGCAGTTAATTGTTTTCCTTTCATAATTCCACCTGTACAAATACCGTTTATACTCCAGGCAGAATGTGTTTCATTATCCACTAAATATTTTTT
>CAILAF010000601.1 GCA_903832075.1 uncultured Chitinophagaceae bacterium | reverse complement strand
TTTCGGAGACTTCCTTTTTCAAAAAAGATGTTTCCTTTTTCCTTTCGGAGACTTCCTTTTCCAAAAAAGATGTTTCCTTTTTCCTTTCGGAAACTTCCTTTTTTGCTTTTCAATACTACTTTGTATTAGTAGATATATCCTATAACTATTTAAAAATCAGCTATATGGATATTTAAAAATCAATAAGCACAGTTATTGCATCATTCCCAACAGCTGCCATCGGTATTTGGTTTGCATTAAGTTAGAGAACTTAAGAGTAATAAAAGGAATGGAGGTCTGAAGATGAAATAAATAAAACCGCCGAGATTTATATATTCCTGGCGGCTTAAGATTTATTATGCACAAAATAAAACCAAATAGTAATTTATTTATCCTTTTTTCTTGCCCTTACTTTTTTAATTCCATAGCCAATTCCCCCAGCAATTAATAAACTCAATCCGCCATCTACTGGTGCAGAAGGTGTTGGTGGTGTTGGTTGTGCAAATAATGGAATGGCTGATAATAATAAGCAAAGCATAAGAAAAGATATATTGATAATTTTGTTTTTCATAATGAAAGTTTATTAGTTTTTAATAGCTTTTAATGCAGGAATTAATTTACCATCGCCAATAAGTTTTATAAAATAGTTTCCTTTTGATGTATTATCTGTTTTAATAGAATACACACTTCCTTTAGAAACATTATTAAATGCTCCTAATTGTATTTGTCTGCCAGCATTGTCAACCACTTGCCATTGTAATTGGTTAAAATCAGCATGACTATACAATGTAAATTCATTACCATTTGAAGGATTATTGATTAATGTTATTGGAGATGAAGTGGTAATATTATTTTCCTTATAATTCATTACAACAGAAAACCGATTGCTTGATTGCGATGCAGCTTCGGCTGTTACAACAAAAGCGTAGGCAGTACCTGAATCAATTAAGCTATAATTATTGTTATAGCTATCAAATAAATAAGCTTTATTTCCATTAGCTATTGCAGATAATATTTGTGCATTTATTTGATAGGTCCCTTCACTAATATTTTTTATTCCTAACTGAACAGTTCTGTTTTCATCATTACTGTTTTTTAATTCACTGCCATGAAAAATTGAATACACAGTTTTATCCTTTCCGATAACAGATAAATCAGGACCAATTGTTCTTCCTAAATCATAGGCATCAAAATCGCCGTCAAAATTATCTGTTGCCGCAAAACCACCACCCCATCGCAAAACAACTTCATCAGCATATTTATCGCCTTGTTTAGAAAGAGATAATTTAATAATACTTTGTGCATTGATAGTAGTATTATCAGCATTTGCGCCATCAGTAGTAATGGTACCTCTGTTTTGTGCTCCCATTAATGTAACTGCATAATTTGAAGTTTTATCTGTTTCATTAATAACTAATGAAGTTGCACCTGTAGAATGAACAAAAAATGAAGCACCATTTTCTATATTAACCGATTGATTACCTGAAGATACTCCATTAACATAAGAAGCGTACCCACCAATAGTAGGATCCCATCTATAAATGGCATTATCAAGATTTACCAAGTTATTAGATCTAATTGTTGACCATTTAATATTAGATGGGAAAGGATTGGCAATTAAATTCCATCCCTTACCTGAACCTGAATAACTCAATGCAATATTTTGCGTACCAGTGTTTAATGTACCTGAAAGATTAACAGTTGGATTTGGATGACCTCCAATTAAAAGAAAACCTTTATCGGCAGTAATACTATTACCAACAGTAAATTGATTCCATCCTGCGTTTACCGAACCACCGTTTCCATAACTACCATTATCTCCATTTTCAGAATAATAGAATCCATTATATGACCCATTATAAAATGCACTTAAACTACTTGCAGTGATATTTGTTGAACTTGTAAATGGGAAACCAACCATTCTCCATTGCAAACTACTTCCAACATAACGTTGAATATTTACATTCCCATTTAAATAAGAACCGCTTCCCTGCGCAATACTTCCTATACCATTAATATCTGCTTGCAATGTTAAGTTTCCATTTGTATTTAAAGTACCTGCTGTTGGAGTTAATGTACCGGTAATAGTTTGTGCATTACCTGCTCCGCTTGCAATACTTACTCCATTTGTATTATTGATAGTTAGGTTAGGAATACTTCCGATACCGGCGATTGTTTGTGCACTGCTACCATTCATTGTTATGTAGCCATAGCCACTTATTAATCCATTATTAACCAAATTTCCTTTTAATGTTACAATCGCAAGAGAATTATTGATATTCACTTTCGCTCCTGTTGGTATATTAAGAGTTCCATACATTGTCATACCGAAACCTCCAACAATATAATTTCCGCCGGAACCATTTGCTAATTGATAAGTTGCAGCAGCATCTGTAAAGTCTGGAGGATTAATTCCTGTTCCATCACTCTTACTCGACCAACTTGCAACATTTTGTAATGTTGTTGTTCCTGAAGGAGTACTGTACCAAGTTAATATTGGATTATTCATTAAAACCGAAACGTTATTGTCATTATTATTAGCTGCAATTAAATCAGGCTTTCCATCTCCATCCAGATCACTTGCTGCTACATAATAAGGCTCATTGCCGGCAGTAAAATAAACATCATTCGAAAAATTAAAATTATTAGAAGCACTGTTATTATGTTTTACGGAAAAACCCGTACTTGATACATTAGCACACCCAATTATTAAATCTGGTTTACCGTCTCCATCAACATCTGATGCAAACATCATATAAGCTTGCATTTGAGCATACACTGTGCTTGTTGCAAAACTTACATTGCCAGATGTACTGTTATTTCTAAAAGCTGTAATAGTATAATAACCAGGTTGATTAGTTAGAATGTCAATTTTGCCATCACCATCAAAATCTGCTAAAACCATTCCATAGGGATTTATATCTGTAGCTAATTCAACAGGTGATGCAAAGCTTATTGGATTTCCGGATGTGGTTGTGTTTAGCCAAATAGTTACACCTGAATATCCACTTTTTCCAAGCATTACTAAATCATTTTTCCCATCACCATCAATATCTGTTATAGCTAACTGACCATAATTATTATTACTTGTTATGGTACAATTTACAGGCGATGAAAAACTTAATAATCCACTTGAACTGGTATTAGTTACAACTGTAAAAAAATTTGAACCCGAACATTTTGCTACAATATCTAATTTTCCATCCCCGTTCAAATCATCAACAGCCATACAATTAAACCCAAATCCACTTGCATTAAGTGAAACATCAAATTTGGTTGCGAAACTTAAAGTTCCCGGAGTGCTTAGGTTTAAAAATATAGATACTTGCTTACTTCCAGCACCTGTGTTAACAACAACAATATCCAGTTTACCATCACCATCCATATCAGCCAAAGTAGTAAATGCAGTACCAGAATATGCAGCTAAATCAACATGTGTAGCGAAACTTGCAGTACCGGAAGTACATGTATTCTTTAAAATCGAAACACTTCCTGTTCCCCCGGAAGCATTTGAAACAACAATTTCAGGTTTTCCGTCACCATCTAAATCACCAACTACAATATTTCTTGGCTGAGAACCTGTTGCAAAATTTGCTTTAGCGGTAAAGTCGGTTGTTGCAAAACCACCTTTGCTTGGCGTATAAGTTGGCGTAAAATAACTATTACTTAAACAAGCTAATTTAGTAGCAAGATTAGTTATACTGATTGAACCAAATGAAGCTCCAACAGGAACTGTAACATTAAGTGCAGTTGCAGAAGCTGTATTAACAGTAGCTTGCGTTGCACCTATAAAAACAATATTGTTAGAAGGAGTTGCATCAAAACCGCTACCAGTAATAGTGACAGATGTTCCTACCGCACCTGAAGAAGGATTAAAAGAATTAATTACCGGTTGCGCATTTATTAAATTGGTTAGAAATACCAAAAAGATTGCAGAAAAAAATCTGAATACTTTGTAAAATTTATTCATAAGTTACTTGATGTTTGGTTGAAGTAAATAAAAACATCAATTGTATGAATACATATTTAACTTAAGCGTACAAAATTGAAATTGAAGTGTGGTAATTTATTAATGAATTTTTCTTGTATAGAACCAAAAGCTAATTAAAGTATTCTGCAGAAAAATTATATAACCTAAATAATTATTAGAATGAACTTTTGTAGATAGACTCAAAAAACTTTATGTTTAAAAAAAGATGATCAAAAAAACATTTAAAAAGAAAAGCGCTTTCCACTTAACCAATGAAGTGTTACATCTTCAGGCACTTTCATTCGTTCAGCAATCTTTTTATAGCGATTAGCCAAAGTGCTTAAATAATCCTGAGCTTTAGCAACACCTTCTTTCAAACCAGTGAGTGATTGTATTTTCCATAAGTCAACCAAATGTTCAATGATACTTGCGTAATCCCAAGTTGTATAAACACCAATCTTTTGGGTGATAGCTGAGAATTCAATAAACAAATTATTTTTCTTTCCACCTTCTGCCATTAATACAGCAGGCATTACAATTTGTTTACGCATCATTTTTTCGAAAGATAATAATGCCCCATTGGGATCAATTTCAAATATTTTACTCATGAAAGATTTATATGCTTTCTCATGTCTTGCTTCATCTCCTGCAATGGTCTTACATATTTTAGATAAGTTACCATCACCTGCTCTATCAGCTAACTTGCCGGTATTAACATGCGATATCTTAGTTGCTCTTTCTTGAAAAGATGTATAAATAATAGATTGATATGGATCTTGATTAGTACCTGGATCGAAACCATTATATATTAAACGATGAATGGTTTGTTCTACTTCCTTCATATCACAACGACCACTGAGATAGAGATATTTATTCAACAGATCACCATGACGATTTTCTTCTGCTGTCCATGCTCTGGACCAACGTACCCAACCATTAGTGCTGGTTAAATCTTTTTCGTTATTCATCATTAAATTAAAATAGGTCTGATAACTTGGCAATGCCTCTTCTGTTATCATATTACCTACCAATGAAGTAATAACCGAATCGGGAATACCTTCGCATCTGTCACGCAAATATTTAATCTGTTCGTAGGCATCTTCCTTAGTAAGATCGGGTAAAAAATCGGTGGGTTGCCAACACTCATCAGGATTCATTAGATCTTCTTCAACTGCTTTTGCAACAGTATCAGATAACATTGCAATTACTTCTTTGTTTTTCTCCAATCCCTTCAAGCCTTCGTTCATCATTATAAAGAGTATTATAAAATTAAAATAGCCGAATATTATCAATCAGAAGATTATTGTATTAATTTCTGAATGATAATAGTAGCAAAGTAGACTAATTATTCATTTTATTGTAATACCCAATCCTTGTTTTCCCAGTATCGAAACATTTCCATTAATAAATGATAGCCCCGTTGCATTATCTTCTGATAATAACAAAGGACCATCCATATCTACATAATCCAATTGAGGCAAAAAATTGGCAATCGCAGCAGAACCAATGCTGGCTTCATTCATACTGCCCATCATTACTTTCATGTTTAGTGATTTTGCTTTTTTAATCATGCGTAATGCCGGTGTAATTCCACTGCATTTGGTAAGTTTTATATTGATTCCATGAAAATGGTTAAAACATTTTTCTACATCATTTTCTGATACGCAACTTTCATCTGCAAGCAATGGTAAAGATGATTGTTGAAATAATTTTTCCATATCATTCCAATTATCTTTTGCCAAAGGTTGTTCTATAAACTCTACTCCCAATGCTTTTAATTTTGGAATTTTATGCAATGCTTCATCAACAGTCCAACCTGCATTTGCATCCACTCTTAATATTGCATCGGTATGTTTACGCAATGCAGTAACAATTTCAATATCTTCTGTTGTTCCTAACTTTATTTTATAAATCGGCCATGGATTTGCTTTCACTTTATTTACCATTGTATCAATGTTATCAATGCCAATAGTATAGTCACATATACATTTATTGTTCCATTCTGTATTCCATAATTCATACAATAATTTATTTTCCATTTTACCGAACAAATCCCATCCTGCGATATCTAATGCACAAACTAAAAATGGATTGTTAGGAAAGAGATGATGCAAATAATGCCAAAATCTTTCAGGATCCGTGAAAGCAAACTTTTCAATTAAAGCTTTTTTGCTTTCAATATCAGCGATCATATCTTCAACAGAAATATTATAATAAGTTATGGCAGGAGCTTCGCCATAACCAATCCACTTACTTAATTGCAATGATACAATCAATGCAGGTTGATGTGTTTTTGTTCTGCCACCTGAAATAGAAAAAGGATATTGAAATGGAAGTTCAGTTTTTTTATATTGAAGAATCATTCGTTATAATACTTTGAATACAATGATATTTGTTTCAAAGGTAAATAATGAGAGATAATTTATTACTTTCTTTATTTGATAAAATATTTTATTTATTCTTTTCTCATAGAAGTAAAGAATAAATAAAAATAAAAGCATCTTATCTTCCGCTTTGTTTCACAGCTTGTTGTAGCTCTGCATTGAATTCATCTTTATGCAAAAGTTCTTCTAAAGTAAGATGCATTCTATATCTCCAATAATGTTTTGGATTGGATGGAACATTAATGCGTTCTTCATCCGGATGCACTCTTCTTATTTTTTCATCAATTCCAAATAAATCTTGTAATTGAAAAATGCTCCACATCGCAGGCGAATACAAATGTTGCCAAACAATAGATTTATTAATCCATGCTTCACAATAATATGGTGCATCACCCCACTGACCTAATTCATTGTTATAAAATTTTTGTATACGTGTTTTATCTTCTTCCCACCAACCACGAATGGTACTCATATCATGTGTAGAAGGTGTTACCACACTTAAATAAGGTGCATCATTGGGATGAAAGAATTCTTTTTTGGGATCCTTAGGCATTCGTTGAATTTCTAAACTCAATAAACCTAAATGTTTCATTACATCAGGCACACATGCAGGAACCAATCCTAAATCTTCACCGCAAACCAACATATTTGTAACACGTTTTAATGCAGGTAATTTATTCATGGCTTCTTTCATCCAGAAATTATCCTGGCGACGAAAGAAATAATCAATGTATAATTCCCTTAATTGATTTTGTGTATCGAATGATAAATCTTTGAAAGAAGATGTGCCTTCCATTCCAAAGCGGAAATGAAATTGTTGTGGATTATCTTCTTCTTCAAACAAAATAACATTACTGATAAGATCAAATAAACCTTGCTTTATTTTCTGATGATGTTCATTATCTTCTAATGAAGCAAAATATTTTTCCACTGCTCTTTGTGAGGCAAATTCATTTTTCAAAGTATAATTATCAAAACCATCATAGTTGAGATAATCATTTTTTATTTCTTCGCTATCATAACCAAATATTTCCCATAACACATTGTTATTAATAAATGGTTTTGTATAACGATAATGATCGAACCAAATACCTTGTTGCATGAATTCACTGATATGAACAGGAATAGCTGGAACAAAATGCCCCATGATACCTTCAACGGAATTCATTGGAATACTCCAAATACGAAAAAAACCAAGAATATGATCAATTCGAAATGCATCAAAATAATAATGCATTTGTTCAAAGCGATGTTTCCACCAAGCAAAGCCATCTTCTTTCATGCTTTGCCAGTTATAAGTTGGGAATCCCCAATTTTGTCCTTTAACAGCAAAATCATCCGGTGGTGCACCTGCTTGAAAGTTCATATGGTACAATTGCGGTTGTTGCCATGCATCTGCACCAAAACGATAAATACCAATTGGTATATCACCTTTAACAATAATACCATTTTGATGTGCATATTCTGTTGCTTCTTTTAATTGAATATGCAAATGATATTGAACAAAGTAATGAATAGCGATTGCATCGTATGTATCGGAATCGATCGCTGCCAATTTATCAATATCATTTTGAAGATAATGTTGGTATGCTGGCCATTGAGAAAAATCGGATGTTCCATATTCATCTCTTAAATAACAAAACACCGCATAAGATATTAACCAATGTTTATTCTGAGTAAAAAAATCTTTATAGCTTTTACTATTGAAAGTATTTTCTTTTTGAGAAGGATAAATTTGCTTTATTATTTTCCATTTCAATTTAATTACAGCTTCATAATCTATTGCCCCTAAAATATTTATTTTTTTTCTTTCTGCTTCTACATCATCCAATACTTTTTTATTTGCATCGTTTACTACTTCTGATAAATTCAAAAAAACCGGATGCAAAGCAAATGCGGAAATAGCCGCATAAGGGTATGAATCCATCCATGTATGTGTAGCAGTAGTATCATTAACCGGCAATATCTGAATAAGTTTTAATCCTGCTTTCTTACTCCAATCAACAAACAATTTTAAATCAGTAAACTCTCCTATACCAAAACTTTTTTCAGTTCGCAAACTAAAAACAGGAATAGCAACGCCTGCACCTTTCCAAGTATTATTTGGTAATACTGCAAAGCCATCGTTAATTAAAGTAATTTTATTTTTATCAATTGAATCATATAACACCCTGTTGCTGCTTCCTTCAAACTGAATAAATTTATTTTGTTCAACATCATACACCCCATATTTATAAGCAACAGGAAAAACTTCTTTATTAAAATTAATATTGACAGTATAAAAATCATCATCTGCCTTTCTGCTCATTAAAAAAACTTTCTCTGTTTGCCAATCGCCCAATGTTTTACCACTGCCCACAATACAAAGTGTATGACCTTTTTGTAGTAATGGTGTTTTTACTTTAAAAGTGTGCGTAAAAGCTCTTAATTTATTAACAGAAACATCTGTGTGATTAGCTTTCAGTAAAACATTTTTAAATGGTTCTGTATAAAATGCATTCTCGAAATAACCCGCATAATTCCATGCATCTATAATCAACACTTCTTTGTTCTTGAAAGAAATTGGATTAAATGTTTTATCCGTACCCCAATCATATGTAACATATCCATCAGTATCAACCATCAGATAATTGTATGTGATAGTTTCATTTATCAATTGATTTTCTGATAATTCAACAGTTATATGCCAAAATTCATCATTAAAATAATGCAACTGTAATGCTTTATTCGCATCACCATTTCCAAATAATTCATGATCCCCTGTAATGAATAAGCTTTGTCCGTATTTGGTATGAAACTTTAATTGAAAAGTAATCTTAGTTTTAATAGTTGCAGCATTTCCTGTTTTCTTCTTTGAAGATTTTACAGAAGCTGATTTTTTTGAAGAAGTTTTATTTGCTGAAGCCTTTTTAATTTTAAGTTCAACTCCATTTGTGTCTAATGGATGATGATCATTCTGCACAATTTCTTTAATAGTTTTTTTTGTATTCTTTTTTGCTTTTGGTGCAGTTCTTACAATAGCAGGTATAGAAATTTGTTCTTCGTTCATAAAGTTACAATAAGCAATGTTAGCGTTTCAAGACACTAAAATAAATAATTATTGTGTATTTTTCACACATTAATTATTTATCCAAAAAAAATAGGCGATTAATGGGTTTATACTAGAATAACTGAAGCGTATTCAGCTGCCCATGCTTCTAAAGTTTTCGAAGCCGCAAATGCACGCCCATTAAGGATCATATTGGGCAGTAGTGCAGATTTATTTGATAAATTCTCTAACAAATCAGACAAAGATTTTTGATTTCTTAAAGAAAATGTAAAACCTCTATTGTCTTCCGCAATTGCTTTTGCCAAGCCAACATCGCTTAAAATGGGTACTAACCCGTGAAAAAAACCTTCAATAGGAACTTTCCCGAAACCTTCTCTAATAGGCGCTTGAATTATAAAGTCGTGCTCACGATATAATTTTATTAACTCACTTGTTGTTTTCTTTCCTGCAATTATAATGGATGTATTTAATTGATGTTTATCGAGGAATTTTTGATACTCATCCTTCAAATAACCATCTCCGACCAATGTTAATTGAAAAGATATATTCAATTGTTGCAATTGTAAACATGCATCTAAAATAAATTGCTGATTTTTATTGGGTACAAAAGCGCCAACAGAAATAAGTTTTAATTTTTGCAATCCTTCTAATTTTAATTTTTCAATTCTTTTATTTACTTGTTCAGTTTCTTCGTCCCATACTTTTTTGGAATAAGATGGACTAAATCCTTTTCTTATTTTAACGTTATCAGATGGTTTATCTAAATAAGCCCAAACAGTTCCGCGAAAACATTTTTTTAATAGCCATTTCTGTAACCGATAAGTAAATGGTTCATTTAGATAATTTTCCCAAGTACCTGTATAAGTAGCAAATACTTTTTTATGATTGAAATAGAAATAAAAAAAGCCGGGTAAGTTTAAATTATTTGGGAAACGCTGATATACAATATCTGAACTTTTATCTATTTTTTTAAAAGCACTCCACCATTTAGGAATTGTTTGTAACAATCTTAGTTTATCTATCCAATTATTCCCCCCAACATTAGGCAAGTGAATGAAAGAAAATTTTTTATCCGTATAAAATGTAGCGACTTTATTTTCATTAAATGATGTAAAAGGACAAGCAACATGTACTTCATCAAAATAAACGGCTAATGCTTCAAGTTGATATAATAAAATATGCGTTTCAGTTCCAATACGACCATCAGAATGTTGAACATGAACACAATCAGAAATTATACCTAACCTCATTTACATATCATTTAAGTACACAAAATAACCTTTGCAACATTATATTGCAAAGGTTAAATATAAAATATATTGAAAACTATTTTCCTTTTGCTGGAGGTAGTCCTCCAGGAGGAGGCGGGCCTTGTGGTGGTCCTTGTTGTGCAACTATTGGACCAAACGGTTTGGCAGCACCACGGTGACAAGTATTACAAGTTACAGCCTGAACTTTTACTGTATCAGCGTGTGGAATAAGAGAAATATATTTTTGATTCAATTCAACAGTCATACGAATCATATCACGAGAAATATCTTTTTTTGGATTTTCATCGCTTGCCATATCCATTTTCCTAGGATTATCTTTTGAAGGTGCATGACAGTAATTACATTTTACACCCATATCAGCTTTATATTGATCCATTAAATGATCTACTTGCTGATAAGTCCAATCAGCAGGTAATACTTTAATGTTTTGCAATTTGCGTGGTTGAGGTTGTTGAATAGTTTGGAAAGACAGAATGCCAACTGTTCCAAATACAACTAAAAATAAGGTTACAAAAAATTTTCTCTTGTTTTGTTTCATGTTGATAATAAATTTAGGTTTCAAAATAAACAAAGCATTAAACCAATAAATAAAAAATCGGTGAAAGCCTTATGATATCACTTGAATTCGGTTTCAATATACAAATCTTTTATTATTCATATTAAACCGAATAAATAAAAAAATCCCCACATTATAGGTGGAGATTAGAATTAATTGATGAAGTGTAATAAAATTACAAGCCCCATCTATTCGTTAATTTCGATCTTAATGCAGGTTTCATTTGTTTCTGCACATTCCATAAAGTTGCTGCACTGAAAGTTGCTTCTTTTTCTGCATTGCTTAGATCAACATTAGTAGCTACCGTTTCTTTTACTTCAGCCACTAATTTTTGTAGTTCGTTTTCTTCCATGTGAATCACAGAAGACATTACATTACTTTTCATAATATATCCTTTTTATTGTTCTTAAATAAATTTATGTTCGGGATGTGTTGCGGAAGTAAGAAAACCAGTGAATCGTTAGCTTAAAGCTGGTAAGGTTACATCATCCGTTGTAGTTGTTAACTATATTTATCGCTTCCCGAATTGATGTGCAAATATACAACCTTTTCCCGACATGGTAAAAAAACAGATGTATAAATGGTTTGTTAATAGTATAAATTACAATAGCACTATATAAATGGTATTGAAAAACAATTAGTCTTTAATAAGCAAAGTATTGCAAAAAGGTATTTTTACAACCATAACAATTTATAAAACTGAAACTACAACTAATTCATTTTAATATTTTTTTCTAAATTGAAGAGCTTTTAGTGTTTTAAGCAGGAATAACGATTAAAAATGTTTTGCTATGACAAATAACTTGTCTATCAATCAGGCAATTATTAAAGATTGGATAACAAATAATCTATCTCTTCAGGACATTGAAAAAGATTTACAACAAAAAGGATTTGATGTAGATTCTATTAAAGCGCATATCAAAGAATATAAGAAACAACTTAATGCAAAAAAACAATTCAAAGGATTTATATTGATAGTGATTGGTGCATTTCTTGGCTTTTTAAGTTGTGTTTTAACTTTAGCGCAAGTATTTCCTCAATGGTATACTTTGGTTCTATATGGTATAACTTTTGTTGGAGTATCAATTATATTTATCGGATTATATTTAGTGTTTGAATAAATATTTCACTTTAAGGTTTATTTAGAATTTATGGATGGATGTAAGAAAAATAATATAGCTATTGTGGATGACCATCCAATTGTTCGAAGTATAATGCGTAACTTATTACTGGAACATCATGAATATAATATTACAATTGAAGCAAACAATGGAAAAGATTTTATTGAAAAATTACAAAAACTTCAATCAAGCCAGTACCCTGATATTGTTCTGCTGGATATACATATGCCGGTGATGAATGGATTTGAAACGGCAAGATGGATAAAAGCAAATCACCCACATATAAAGATTTTAGTTTTAACAATGTCTGATAGTGAAACTTTTATTCTTGATATGTTTAATTTAGGAGTAAATGGGTATTTATTAAAAAAAACAAATTCTAATCTGTTAATTAGTGCGATTGATTCAGTTGCTAAAAAAGGATATTATTGTTCTGATGAAATAACTTCTAAACTTTTGAGTGCTTTGAAATGGTATGCCTCCAAGGAAGCATGGACAATAGATCAGGTCGAAGGATCTTATGGAGATTATGGGGACAGGGCACAGAAGGCCATAGCCGAATACGAGGCGGG
>CAILAF010000600.1 GCA_903832075.1 uncultured Chitinophagaceae bacterium | reverse complement strand
TTATTCGCTAAAGACCAAAGACTTTCCTCTTTCCACCGTCTTCCCCAAATGAACATTCAACAACAATGCCTATTTTTATACTGAGATGTAAAGACTGAGCAACTTTAAATAAAAAATTTAAACTAATAATTTGAAACTATTTTAAAAATGTCAATTGAAGTTGAAAATAAAAAACCTACACGAAAATAAATCTATAACCGATATCAACTCCCCTTTAGGGGTCGGGGGTACCAAAGACCAACACCTAAAGACCAAAGACCTTCTTCTATGAACCCTCTTACCAACCTCAAATCCACCTGGCAAACCATACCCACCGAAGTGCAGCGCTTTTTAAAACGTGCGCTCATCATTTTCATTATCTGGAAACTGATCTATCATTTGTTTTTATTTAACGGGAGAGTAATCGATAAACCTTTGACAGATTGGAGTACTAAGGGTGCTGAAAAAATTATGCAAATCTTTTATCCTGAAAGTAAACTGATGGTAAAAGAAGAAACTAAGCCTGATGTTGAATATAAGAACGAAATTGATCATATGGATTTCCTATTTTTAGACGGGAGAAAGATAATTGGAGTCGCAGACGCTTGTAATGCTTTGGAATTATATGTTTTATATCTTGGATTTTTATTTGCTTATCCTTCTTCATTGAAAAGAGTGGGCTTATTTTCATTGGTCGGTATATTGGTGATTTATCTTGCAAATTGTATTCGATTAGCGGGATTGGCATCCATGAATATGTATCGTATAAATGCGGTTGATATGGCACATCATTATGTTTTTAAAATGCTGGTATATGGATTGATCTTTGGACTTTGGGTTTTATTTACTAGAAAACAATTGAGGGATGCAAAAAGTAACTAAGAAATATATTCCTTTTATTTGTTTTGTATTAATCTACTTATTTTGCTTGGTTGAAGAATCGTTTATTTTTGAAGGTCAATTTCATAATTATTTATATGTTGGGGGACATGTAATAGTTAGGTCTTTTTTACGAGTAATATGTATTGTTTTTATTTTTGGTCTGGGTTTTATTGGGTTAAGAACATATAAATTTAAGTGGATTAGAAACGTTTGGTTATTTTGGTTTCTAGTCGTAATAATTGCTGGTGCAATTGGTAAGTTATCAATTATTATATTTCATCAACCATTAGCGCCTAATATATATAGTTTTTTAAACACTTTTTATGACTCTGCACTTACACCATTTCCATATATGTTTGTATGGTTAATATGCTTTCTGGCTAGAAGAGAAAAATAAGTGATACTATTTTTAATGCAAGTAAAGTGGCATTTGCTGTAGATATTTAATTTGTTTTAATTTCATAGTATCCATACCTGGAAAATAAACGGCTGCAAAAGTCGCAAAACGTAATGGATCTCCTTCTTTTAAGAACATTCTGGCACCATGATCTCCGGAAATAACAATAATTTTTTGTTGCCAGTATGGAATTCCATTCAATATTTTTAAAACAGAGGCATTCCCATAAGATAAATAATTGAGGTATAGATTTGTAACCTCTTTTATGGAAGATGGTTCAGGATCATTGTTCAATTCTCCTTGCTTATTTCTCAAAAATGGAGCATGAGGAATTAGCAAATGTGCCCAGATAAATCGGGGAGTATCAGGATTTGTTCGTACAAGCTTTAAGAGCTTAGATAGAACAGTATTATTATAGGCATCTATGCTTTTATTAATCTGTAATTTGAACCAGAAAGAAGGAATGACTGTATTTTGTATGATCTGATCAAAATAAGATTGAGGAAAAAAAGGTAAATAAGAAAGTTTCGCTTTATCAGCAATATTTAGAAAATCTAAGCTGTTAAAATCATATCCTTCTTTTTTTAGTTGGTTTATCCAAATGCTTGTTTTCAGATAGTTTGCTGCAAACATGTCGTTCGAAATTTCTGTGCTGTCATCCAGATTAAAAAGTGAACTTAAAGAATAAATTGTATAATCTTTCCTGGATGGTAAAGAATCAAAGACATAAAAATTTCTTTTATGTAATGAATCGATCATG
>CAILAF010000599.1 GCA_903832075.1 uncultured Chitinophagaceae bacterium | reverse complement strand
TAAGGCATCCTATTCACATTAACGCAGATATTGAATAGTATACAATATCTGCCAAAAAAATTCGTGCCACTCCCGAGACAAATATAAGTAATTTCAATACTTGAATATCATAATAAATCATCATCATTTCTATTAAGTAAAAATTAATCTAAGCTGTTAGAGGAATTAATTGATTATAATAATGCTACTACTTAATATTACACAAATCTTTGGTTTTCCTTTGCGAAATTATTGCGTGCTTTGCGGTTAAACCCTAACTGCAAAGAAAAACAGGTTGAAATTTCAAGTTGAAATTAATTTTGCCAATAGGTTAATCTATCTTTTTCGATCAGCTAACCAATTTTTATTACCCTTCCATTCTGTCTTCTTTTTGTTTCGTTCTTGTCTTCTTTCACTCTTCTCCCACTCTGCGCCTGGTTGTATGCCTGCTGAGTAAAAGAAGAGTAAAAGAAATCATGAATAAAACACGAATCAGTTAATTCAACATTTACCACCTAACATTCATCATTAAATAATCACATCTTCTTTATACCTTAGTCATTCATTATACTGCCATGAAACAACGCTACTATTCTTTAGATGTATTTCGCGGTGCCACTGTTGCACTGATGATATTAGTCAATAATCCCGGAAGCTGGGGTCATATTTATGCGCCGCTTGAACATGCAGCCTGGCATGGATGCACACCAACTGATTTAGTATTTCCATTCTTTTTATTCGCTGTTGGTAATGCCATGTCATTTGTAATGCCAACATTTGAAAAAGAAGGCAATGCCTTTTTTTTGAAGAAAGTGATCAAAAGAACATTACTTATTTTTATCATTGGATTATTTTTAAACTGGAGTCCTTTTGTATTATATAATCCCGATGGCCATTTAGTAATGAAAGGTTGGGAATGGATCACCAAAACCAATACCATTGCGGGTATTCGTGTGATGGGCGTATTGCAAAGAATTGCATTAAGTTATTTTTTTGCATCGTGTATTGTATATTATTTTAAAACAAAAGGCGCCTTTGTAGTAAGCGGTATCATACTATTGGTTTATTGGTTTATGGGTGTAGCGCTTGGTAATGCAACAGATCCCTATAGTTTACAAGGTTTTTTTGGAACGAACGTAGATATCAATTTATTTGGACAGGCACATGTTTATCATGGTGAAGGGGTGGCATTTGATCCGGAAGGATTGATAAGTACAACTGCTGCCATCGTGCAGGTAGTATTTGGCTACTTTGTTGGACAATATATTCAGCAAAAAGGAAAGACCTATGAAATGTTGTCTAATCTTTTTGTTGCAGGAATTGTTTTATTATTGGCAGGTTATTGTTGGGATATGGTTTATCCGATCAATAAAAAAATATGGACCAGCAGTTATACTATTTATACAACAGGATTGGCCATCATTACCATCACTACTTTAATTTATTTAATTGAGTTCAAAGAAGTGAAAGGTGCATGGAGCAAGTTCTTTGACGTATTTGGGAAAAATCCATTATTTATTTTTGTACTGAGTGGTTTCTTACCAAGATTATTAGGATTGATTCGTATCACTAATTCAATCGATCCTATAACAAACAAGCCTGTGTATGTTTCTCCTTTTGGTTGGTTCTATGAACATATCTGCAAAAACATTGCCACCGATCTTCGTGTTGGTTCATTGTTTTATGCATTATGCATGATCGCCTTTTACTGGAGTATTGTGTATGTGTTGGATAAAAAGAAAATTTATATTAAAGTATAAATATGCAGTCTGGTTGTTGGTCTTTGGAAAAAGAATTATTAAAAACTTGCCTATTGCTATAAAGATGATGTATGGTTCAAGTATGGTTAATGTATAGATGATGTATGGATAATGTATGAGAATAGTATTACTTGCAACCTGCATCATCCAAAAAACTTACCTTTATACTCATGAAGGATGATTTTAAAAAACCGGTCTTTAATAAACGCATTTTCTGGGATGTGAACTTCGAAACATTGGACTATGAAAAGAAAGCCGCTTTTATTATTGAACGGGTATTTGAACGTGGTGATGTGGAAGACATTCGCCAATGCAGGCGGTTTTATGGACCTGCAAAAGTGAGCCACACATTATTAAACGCTAAATATTTACCTGAACGAAGGCTTCACTTAGCAGCAGCTATTATTGATAAACCTTTTACTGAATTCAGATGCTACACACAGAAACTGTTGAACCCGGGGCTTTTTCCATATTAGAAAGGCTGATGCGCCTGAATACTTTACAAGATTTTTCATTGGTAGGCGGAACTGCCCTATCGCTCCGTTATGGGCATCGTAGATCTATTGATATAGATCTATTTTATCATCAACAATTCGATCATGAAATAATTATACAATCATTGATCAAAGAATTTGGAAAAGGCTACAGCACTGAAAGTAAATCCGTTCGATGGGGTATTTTTTGTTACATCAATGATGTAAAAGTTGATATCGTATATCATCCACACGCACCCATCAGCCATATAGAAGTAAAAGAAAATATCAGAATGTACAGCGACCCGGATATTATTGCAATGAAAATAAATGCCATATTGGGAAGAGGAAACAAAAAAGATTTCTGGGATTTGTACGAACTGCTTCATCATTATTCATTGGAAGACATGATTGGTTTTCATGAAAAAAAATTCCCTGAACAAAATCTATTGATCACCATACCGCAAGCCATTACTTATTTCATAGATGCTGAGGAAAGCGAAGAACCCATTAGCCTTAAAGGACAATCATGGAACGCTGTTAAAAAACTAATTCAACAAAAAGTAAATACATTTTTAGAGTGAGGAGAATGCATTAAATCCAATTTACAAATTTGTGAGGAGAAAATGATAATGGCCCTTATGCTAAAACAACCTGCAACTTGTAACCTTCAACCTGCATCATCCAAACATCTTCTCTGCTTCACCAATACTTTCCGGTTTTCCTACATCAATGAATTTAGAGGATGAATGATCGAAAGATTGGATTGAATTGTTAGCACATAAACTTAAATACACATCCACCATTGAAAATTTTCCTTGCTGCTGTATCAATGAAAATATTTGTGCATTAATTACATGAACACCGCTAAATGCTTTTTGTATTAAATTATTTTCTTGATGAATCATCTTTTCTTCACCTGTTTTAATATTTCTCCATCCGCATAATTGATGTTGTTGATTAAATAAAAAATAACGAGATGAATTTCTATTCGTAACAGCCAATGTTGCCAATGGGTGTTGATGCAAATGTTGCTGAATCATTTTGTCTAAATGAAGATCAGTTAATACATCCACATTCATCAAAACAAAATTTTCTTCTTTATCTAAATACCATTTTGCTTTTTGCAATCCGCCCCCGGTTTCCAACACTTCATTTGTTTCATCACTGATAATAACATTACTTCCCCAACCATTATTTTTTTGTATGGTATCAATGATCTGATCTGCAAAATGATGCACGTTTACAATCACCTCTTTAATATTAAATTGTTGCAGGTATTCAATATTT
>CAILAF010000598.1 GCA_903832075.1 uncultured Chitinophagaceae bacterium | reverse complement strand
GAATATTGAATTACCATTATTTAAACAACACCACTATAAAATAATTTTTACAGATTCCAGTAAGAATATAATTTTTGAGATCAAGAATGTAAAAGAAAATCAATTGATATTAGATAAAACCAATTTCATTCATGCTGGCTGGTTTAATTTCGAGCTATTTGAAGATGAAAAATTAAAAGAAAAAAACCAGGTTTATCTCAACAAAGATTTTTAAAGAATGATAGCATCAAATACTTTTTCAAAATTTCGTTTTACTTTTTCTTTCACTTCATTCATATGAACAGTATGTCCTAATTCTTTTTGCAAAGAAGTAACTTGCTTGTTTTGAATACCGCAAGGCACAATAAAATCAAAATAAGATAAATCGGTATTTACATTAAATGCAAAACCATGCATGGTTATCCAACGGCTGCATTTAATTCCCATTGCACAAATTTTTCTTTCTCGTCCTTTAATACCAACATCAATCCAAACACCTGTTTCACCTTTACTTCTATCACCTTTCAATCCATATTCAGCCATGGTATCAATCATCACTTGTTCTAAATTTCTTAAATACCAACCGAGATCTGTTTTAAATTTATCCAAATCTAAAATCGGATACCCAACCAATTGTTGCGGACCATGAAAAGTTATATCACCACCACGATTGATATGAAAATATTCAATCCCTTTTTGCCTTAATGTTTCTTCATTAATCAATACATGTTCTTCTTTGCCACTTTTACCTAAAGTATAAACAGGATGATGTTCAACAAATAATAAATGATTGACAGTGGACTGTCGTCCATCGTCTGTCGTCTTCCTCTCAACATTTTGTTTCAATAAAATTTCTTGCAAGTCCCAAATTTCTTTGTAGGAACGCAAACCCAAATCTTTAAAAAATATTTCCCGCTTCATCCCGCTAAATTACATTCTAATTTTAACTTGTATCTGCTCAAATTCAAATCGTATTTTTGCATAATGAATGAAGAATTAGAAATAGATCAGCAAGACCAACCCGAAGAATTATACGAACGAAGATCATTTGTTATTGATAAAGGTCAGGAACCAATGCGCATTGATAAATGGTTACAAATTCGATTAGAAAGAGCAACCAGAAATAAAATTCAAAATGGAATTGATGCAGGTTTTTTAACAGTGAATGGTAAAGTAGTAAAAAGTAATTATCGCGTTAAACCCGGTGATGAATTATTATTGATGAGTTTAATTGATCCGGATAAAACAGATGTTAAAGCAGAACCCATTCCATTAAATATTGTTTTTGAAGATGATGATATCATCGTTATCAATAAACAACCGAATATGGTTGTTCATCCCGGTGTTGGAAATTTTACAGGTACTTTATTAAACGGCGTTGTTTATCATCTTAAACAACAAAATCCAAATTTAAATGAAGATGTATTGCCGCGTTACGGATTGGTGCATCGCATTGATAAAAACACAACCGGTTTAATTGTACTCGCTAAAACTGCTGATGCCGCTGCACATTTAGCTAAACAATTTTTTCATCATACTGTTAAAAGAACTTATAATGCATTGGTTTGGGGAAATGTAGAAGAAGATAAAGGAACAATTGATATTCATATTGCACGTCATCAACAATACCGAAAAACTTTTACTACTTATCCGGATGGTGAAATTGGCAAACATGCCATCACACATTATAAAGTGTTAGAAAGATTTAATTATGTAACCTTAGTTGAATGTGTTTTAGAAACCGGAAGAACACATCAAATTCGTGTGCACATGAAATATTTAGGACACACTTTATTTAATGATTGGGAATATGGTGGCGATAAAATTTTAAAAGGAACTATCTATACCAAATACAAACAATTTGTTGATAATTGTTTTGAAACTTGTCCGCGTTGTGCATTGCATGCAAAAACATTGGGCTTTATTCATCCCCGAACAAATAAAGAAGTTTTTTTTGAAACAGATTTACCGGATGATATGAAAAACGTGATTGATAAATGGAGAAAATATGTATCCAACACCAAACAATAATATCCTGTGAAAAAAATTAAACCGCTACTAAAAAAAATCGTTCGCTACGCTCCTATTGCTTTAACAAAGAATGAATATTACGACCGGCTTACAAAAAAAATTATCAATAAAATTTGTACACCCGATAGCGTTTGTGTAGATGCAGGCTCTCACAATGGAAAGATTTTACAAATGATGATGAATGCTGCACCAAAAGCAAAACATTATGCTTTTGAACCTGTACCTGATTTTTTTACATTGTTGGAAAATAAATTTTCGAACAATGCAAAAGTTTATTGTGTTGCATTAAGTGATAAAAGTGAAACAACTTCTTTTAATGTTGTATTAACCAATATGGCTTTTAGCGGATTAAAGAAAAGAGTCTTTGAAAAAGGTCAAAAAGATGTTTTAATATTTTCTGAAACAGAAAGATTGGACAATATAATTCCAAGTAAAGAAAAAATAACTTTACTTAAGATGGATGTAGAAGGTGCAGAACTATTGGTTTTACATGGCGCAATAAAAACAATTGAACATTCTAAACCAATTATTTTATTTGAATTTGGAAAAGAAGGTTCGGCGTTATATGAATATGATGATACAATGATGTTTTCATTTATCAATGAAACATTGCAATACCAAATTTTTACTTTGAAAGAATGGTTACGTAATCAATCTTCTCTTTCAGCAGAACAATTTCATCAATATTATGAGAATGGAGAAGAATATTTTTTTGTGGCAGCACCAAGAGCACTTAAAGAAAATTAATTTTATAACTTTCCCAATCTTGAATTAATAGTCGTAATCGCTACCAACTCATCATGTCTATCGCTTAATGAACGATAATAGACAAAAATAGTATAATCATTTTCAGTTTGCCAAGCATTGCCTTCCGTAGTTTCAAAATCAGCAGTAGCATTGCCTTTCACATCTTTGGCAACATACATATAACTATAATAACCTTGTTTTAAAAATATTGTTTTTTCATACACTCCTTTTACTGAATTGTATTCCAACTTAGCATCATCATCAATCGTATTGTTTGTGATTTCTCCTAATAAATAAATATTTTTTCCATCCAACGGCTGATTATTTTCTGGCACATAAGTAAAATGTACCCATGCATATTCTGATTGCCACCAATTATTTATCATGTCGGTAGTATTAATATCAAACCAACCATTCAAATCTTTAAACAATAAATAAGGTTGTTTATTTCTTGGCGCATCCGGTTTTAAATAAACATTCAATTGTTTATTGATGGTATCAACTTTTCTCATTCTATCGCTTAAATATTTAAAACTTCTTACATCGGCCCAACGATATTCTTTTCCTGCTGCAAAAACAATATCATTCTCATTGCTATATTCCAAAATATTATCACGAATAAATGTTGGTTGAATATCTTTTATTAAATTATCCCAACGATAATTTTGCATTACCATAACTTTCATTTGCTGTAAAGCATTGACAGGACTAAGTTGTGAGGTATTAATGATAAAATTTATTTTTTGATGAGTACGTACTAATTGATTATCCAACGGCTGCATAACTTGTGCATTTACAAATGCTTTACTGTTCAACACAAAAAATCTTTTTGTAAAAGCCAATTGAGAAGTATCACCATTTAAATAAACTTTTAATAAATAGTTACCACTTTTAATTGGCACAGCACTGGTTTCGGGAAATAACATTTGATAATGAATATATTTTGTTAAAGCGATAGATGAAAACCGATATTGCGTTAACTGATTATCAATAAATCCTTTTATGTAATCAAATGGACTAACATCGGCCGGTTCCCAATCTGCATCACACAATTGAAATGTGTAATAATAATTTTTAGCATATCCATCCAGATCATCAAAATGTAATTCCAATTGATCTTGCGAATTCAATCTAATAACCGGCAAACTCTCTTGATTATTAAATTGAAAAAATTTTATCGTTTTTATATTAGGCATATAAATCTTATCAGGCTCTCTTTGTGCCGATAATTTCAATACCATTATTAAACTAAAAAACAAAAACAATCGTTTCATTAAATAAACATACAAATTTTCTGTTAACAACATTTAAGCAAATGATTTTGTTGTATTGCTTTTTGACGTGTAGATTTGACCAATACAAATAAAATTGAACCTTTCTTTATTCATAGCAAAGCGAATTGCATTTAACCGACAAAAGTCTTTTTCTCGATTTATCATTCGTTTGTCTATTACAGCCACTGCTTTCAGCGTAACTGCAATGATTGTAACATTAGCTTTTGTAAATGGATTTCAAAAAACAGTTTCGGAAAAAGTGTTCAGTTTTTGGGGACATATTCGTGTTCAACATTATCAACCCAATAAATCATTGGTATCGGAAGAATCACCTATTGCCAAAAATGATACGGCAGAATTTATTTTAAAAAAAGATCCAGCAATTAAACAAATTCAGGTCTTTGCCACAAAAAGTGCGGTATTAGAAAATAAAAAAGAAATAGAAGGTATTTTATTAAAAGGAGTTGATAATTATTATGACAGTACTCAGCTAAAAAGTTTTTTGCAAAAAGGAAGATGGCTGAAATTCAATGATAGTCTATATTCCAAAGAAATACTCGTTTCAGCTTCCATTGCCAATGAATTGAATATAGCACTGAATGACACCATTCATATTTCATTTATTTCATCTGATGAATTCAAAAGTTCAACAAGAAAACTAAAAGTTGTTGGCATTTATAAAACAGGCATCGAAGAATACGATAAACTTTTTGCCATCGGCGATATTAGATTAATCAGAAGAATTAATAATTGGAAAGATGATCAAATAGGCGGTTATGAAATTTTTCTTAATGATTATTATCAAATGGATACTATTGCAAGCAGATTAACCAATGATCTTCCGTCTGTTTGGATGGCATCAACTATTAAAGAAGTATATCCTAATATTTTTGATTGGTTGAATGTTCAAAACGTAAATCGAAATGTAATTTTTATTGTAATGAGTATTGTTGCCATCATTAATCTAATTACTTGCTTATTGATATTGGTTTTAGAAAGAACCAGAATGATTGGCATTTTAAAAGCTGTTGGCGCAAAAAATATGATGATAGAAAAAATATTTTTATTTCAGGCAAGTCTAATAACATTGGCCGGAGTTGGTATTGGTTTTATTATTGGTGTTGGATTATGTTTATTACAACTTTATACCGGTTTGCTTAAATTAGACGAGAGTAATTATTATGTTTCAGTTGCACCTGTTCAAATAATTTGGTGGCAAGTATTTGCTATCTGTGTGGGCACATCAATAGTTTGTTTCTTATCATTGATCATTCCAACATGGATCATTAAAAAAATAAAACCCATTAAAGCTATTCAGTTCCGATAAGATGTGAAACAATGATACCCGCTGCCACAGCGGCATTCAGCGAATCAGCTTCGCCAATTTTTGGAATTGTTACAGGATGCGTAATTAATTTTTTAAGAGAATCATGTATTCCTTTCGATTCATTTCCAATAACAATAATTCCTTCTTCCATTTTTGGAAAATGATAAATGCTTTTTCCTTCTAACAACGCACCAAGTATTGGCATGTTAGTACTTTGTAATATTTCAGAAAGATTATTATACCAAACATTTACTCTAATAAAACTGCCCATAGTACTTTGAATAACTTTTGGATTATGTAATTCAACAGTATCATTACTGCAAATAATTTGCTTTATTCCAAACCAATCTGCAATACGAATGATGGTTCCAAAGTTTCCGGGATCTTGAATATTATCCAATATAATTGTCCATTGCTTCTGAAATACAGGCGCTGTAATCATTTGTTTCTGTTCAACAATCGCCAATACCTGATTAGGAGTTTGTAAACTGCTTATTCTTTCTAATTCAGTTTCACTTACTTCAACAACTTCAACTTTTGAGCTAACATGTTTTTCTATCCATACCGAAGTGGCATAAATTTTTTTAATGATATAATTGCTTTGCAGCAATTCATCAACCAGCTTCACTCCTTCTGCAATAAATAACCCTTCTTCTAGCCGGAGTTTTTTGTGGCACAAAGATTGAATATATTTGAGCTCATTCTTGCTTAACATTGGACATGTATTTAGTGAACAATAAAAAAATTATTTACACCCTGCTTTTTGTGTTGGTTATTTTATCAACCTTTTCTTGTTCGGAAGAAAAAAGAACCAGCGTTAACAATTATCAGGCAAATAAACCATTCATTTATAAAACCAGTGTTATTGTTAACGGTAATATTTCCAAAGATGAGAAAAAACGTTTAACATTTGATCTGGATAATTATTGGGATGATAGTTTGAAAGTGCCAAAAATGCAAAAATGGATTTTCCTTTATGCCATCAAAGAGCCGCCTACATTTGATTCTACGAATATTATTCGCTCCATAAAATTCATGAATTCTTATTTGAATTCACAAGGATACTATTATGCCGATTTTAAAGATTCTATCCTTAAATATGATACCATCTTTCATAAAAAAAATAATATAAATGAAATAAGAGTTTCTGTTTTTATGAAGATTGATCTGGGAAAAAATATTAAGATTGATTCTGTTGGTTTTGTAATGCTTGATTCTAATATGCAGAAATTGGCTTTACAGGAAAAGAAAAAAAGTTTATTAAAAACAGGAGAGCCATACACCAAACAAATAGTGGGCAATGAATTAGACAGAATAGTGAATTTGTTTAGACAAAACGGTTATTTCAGTTTTACGAAAGATGATATTGTTGCAGAAGTGGATACTATTGATACTAAATTATTGCATTTATCCCTTGATCCTTTTTCTCAAGCAAATTTATTGGAAGAAGCTGCGAAGTATAGAAAAATAAATCCGAATTGGGATATATTGATCAAACAAAAACCTATTAAAGATTCATCAAAGATTACTAAATATCATATTGCCAAAACTTATTACTATCCCGAAGCTAAAATAACTGACATCCCGGATAGTTTAATTAAACAAAAAGGATTTAAAGAATATGTTACCAAGAACCAACAAAACATCATGCGATATAATAAAGGTAAATTTATTTATAGACCATTGCGTGAACATACTTTTTTAAAACATGATAGTTTGTATAATGAAGACCTGTTAATTAAATCCATTAATACACTCGGACAAATTGGTGCATGGCAACAAGTAGATTCGAAAGAAGTGATTAGAAATAAAGACAGTTTAGATATTTACTTTTTTTTAGTACCTGCATTTAAACAAAATTTTTCTGTTGATCTTGAAGGAAGCAGAAACACAGGTGATATTGCAGGAAGTAGTTTTTTAGGAATTTCTACCAACTTTACATATCGCAATCGAAACGTTTGGAAGAATGCCATACAATCTGTTACCAGCTTACGTTTGGGCACAGAATTGGGTTTTGACAGTACCAATAAATTATCTCCACAATCTTTTCAAATTGGTTTAAGCCAATCCTATATTTTTCCAAAAATAATTCAACCATTTACTCCATGGGCTGCTTTAAATAAATTAAATAATAAGAGAACTATTTTATCTGTTGCGGGTTCTTATACAGACAGAAAAGATTTATACAGATTAAGAGAATTTACAGCAAGTTGGGGTTATGAATGGAATAAAACAAGTAATACAAAAAATCCTTGGAACTGGATTTTTAAACCATTGAATATAGAATTATATAAAGTAGATACGTTAGGTGGTTTTGCAGATTTATTGGCAAGTAATCCTTTTTTAGAAAAATCATTTAGAGATGGAAAAGTTGTAGGTACTTCTTTATCAGTTAATAAAACATTCATTAGTAAAAGAGATATTGGAAGCACTCATAAATTAAATTTATATTTTGAAGAATCAGGAACAGTAGCAAGTTTATTCGGTAATACAATCAGCAATCAAATTTTTAGATATGTTAAACTGCAAACAGAATATGGATACAAAAAAAAGTATAGAAAAACAGAATTAGCTACTCGATTTTTTGCAGGCATTACAATTCCTAAAGCCGGACAATCTGTTCCATTCTTTAAACAATATTTCTTAGGTGGCCCAAATAGTATGCGTGCATGGGGCTTACGTCAATTAGGTTTAGGTTCTTCTGCTGCATCTGATACTGCTACAGGATTTACTGATCGTTACGGCGATCTTGCATTAGAAGGAAATATTGAATATCGTTTTCCCATTTGGACATTTAGTTCATTTAAAATAAGCAGTGCATTGTTTACAGATATTGGTAATGTTTGGAATATTAACAGAGACCCGACTAATCCAAATGCTGAGTTTTCTATTTCACGTTTAGGAAAAGATATTGCGGTTGCAATTGGTACAGGTATAAGATTTGATTTTAATTATTTTTTGATACGAATTGATGCAGCTTATAAAGTAAAAGATCCGGGAAGACAATATAACGATGGATGGATGAATTTTAAAAATTTCTGGACCGATACGAGAGATAATTATAATAAAAAACAAATTAATAATGCTGTTTTGCAATTAGGCATTGGATTGCCTTTCTAATATGTTCTGCAATTGAAAAATCATTTTACTTCCAACCCGATTTATATTGTTTAGAAAATTCTTCAAATGTTTTATCAGCATAAGAACCTGAAAAATATTTTAATAAAATTTCCATTTCTTTTATTTTCAATTCTCCTGCAACACTGTATGGCTGGCCATTTGGTGGGATGATAACTGTAGTTGGAAAAACTAAATTTTCCTTTGCTGCATATTCATAAAACTCATGCAACTTATTTTTTTTGTCGAAACCAAATGTTTTATTGTTCCATCTCAAACTATCTTTAGATTCTGCATTAAATTTAAACCGATAAAAATGTTCTTTCAAATATTCATAGACCGAATCGTTTTGATAAGTTGTAACATCCATCTTTTTACAATACACACACCAATCGGTATACATATCAATCAAAATAGGTTTCTTTTGTTGCAACATCAATTGTTGAATTTCATTCCAAGATTGCCATAAATCTTTTTTCTTTTTTGGAGGATAAAAAGAAGTCAAACAAAACATCATTAATAAAATTCCAAACAATTTAGCTTTACTCATGGTACATTTGTTCACACAAAAGTAAAGAATGTCAAACAAGATTGTTGTAGCAATTACAGGAGCAAGCGGTTCTGTTTATGCAAAAGTTTTATTGGATAAACTAATGTTATTGAAAAATCAATGGCATGAATTGAGTATTGTGATGAGCAATAATGCAAAAGAAGTTTGGCATACTGAATTGGAAAATGATGATTACAAAAAATATGATGTAAAATATTTTGAGAAGAATGATTTCTCTGCACCATTTGCATCCGGCTCTGCGAAATATAATATTATGATTGTTGCTCCTTGCAGTATGGGAACTTTAGGAAGAATCGCAAGCGGTGTTAGTGATGATTTAATTACACGTGCTGCTGATGTTGTATTGAAAGAAAGAAGAAAACTAATCTTAATGGTAAGAGAAACACCATATAATCTAATTCATATTAAAAATATGGAAACGGTAACATTAGCCGGAGGCATCATTTGTCCGGCAACGCCATCATTTTATTCTAAACCAACAACTGTTGAAACTATTGCTGCCACTGTTGTTGACAGGATTTTAGATTTAGCCGGATTGGAAAATAATAGCTTTAGATGGGGAAAATAAAAAATCCCGTCATTACTGACAGGATTTAATTATTTAGAAATTTATTTTAGACACTTGCATTTTCTTCTGTTTCTTTTTGTTTCAATTCAAATTTTATTTTACCATTTTCTTTATCCAAAGATGCAATCAATGTATCACCATTTTTAACATTCATATTTAAAATTTCTTCCGCTAAAGGATCTTCTAAATATTTTTGAATAGCACGGTGTAATGGTCTTGCGCCAAATTGAACATCAAAACCTTTTTCAGCAATAAAATCTTTTGCTTCATCAGTCAACTCCATGCTGAAACCTAAGTTCACCAAGCGTTTCATCACACTTTTCATTAAAATATCAATGATGCTGAAAATATTTTCTTTGGTTAAAGCATTGAAAATAACTACATCATCAATTCTGTTTAAGAATTCCGGTGAGAATGTACGTTTCAATGCTTTTTCAATAACAGCCTTATTATTCTCTTCTTGATTAGACATTCTTGCAGCTGTTGCAAAGCCAACGCCATCACCAAATTCTTTTAACTGACGAACACCAATGTTTGATGTCATGATAATCATTGTATTCTTGAAATCAACTTTTCTACCTAATCCATCAGTTAATTGTCCATCATCCAATACTTGCAATAAAATATTATAAATATCGGGATGCGCTTTTTCAATTTCATCTAATAAAATAACACTATAAGGTTTTCTGCGAACTCTTTCAGTTAATTGTCCCCCTTCTTCATAACCAACATAACCCGGAGGTGCACCAATTAAACGACTTACAGTAAATTTCTCCATGTACTCACTCATATCAATGCGAATCAATGCATCATCACTATCAAACATATAACGCGCTAATGCCCTTGCCAACTCAGTTTTACCAACACCGGTAGGACCTAAGAAAATAAATGTTCCAATTGGTTTCTTTGGATCTTTTAACCCAACACGATTGCGCTGAATTGCTTTTACAACCTTTTGTATTGCTTCGCTTTGACCAATAACCATTTCACGCATATCATCACTCATACGGCGCAACTTCTCTGTTTCTGCCTGCACCATTCTTTTAACAGGAATGCCTGTCATCATGCTTACTACTTCAGCAATATTTTCTTCGGTAATCGGATAACGCTTGTTTTTACTTTCTTCTTCCCATGAACCTTTTGCTTTTTCTAATTCTTCACCCAAACGTTTTTCTTTATCACGCAAAGCAGCTGCTTCTTCAAAGCGTTGACTTTTTACTACTTTATTTTTTTCGTTCTTTATTTCTTCAATTTGTTTTTCCAACTCTACAATTTCTTTGGGCACATTAATGTTTTTCAAATGCACTCTTGCGCCAACTTCATCCAATACATCAATGGCTTTATCAGGTAATAAACGATCAGTCATATAACGATCACTTAACTTTACACAAGCTTCAATCGCTTCCTGATCATATTCAACGCTGTGATAGTCTTCGTATTTACTTTTGATATTATTTAAGATGAGAATTGTTTCTTCAACACTCGGTTGTTCAATCAATACTTTTTGAAAACGACGATCTAATGCACCATCTTTTTCGATGTATTGACGATACTCATCTAATGTTGATGCACCGATGCACTGGAGTTCTCCTCTTGCCAATGCAGGTTTAAAAATATTACTCGCATCCAACG
>CAILAF010000597.1 GCA_903832075.1 uncultured Chitinophagaceae bacterium | reverse complement strand
TCATCGCATCATGGTGCAGATACAAAGCACATGGTTTCCGTTGGTGGATAGAAATCCGCAACAATTCTTAGATATTTATCATTGCAAGGATTCTGATTTTATTAAATCAACCATTCGCGTATATCACGATCAATCAAAAATAATTTTGCCCGTGTTGAAATAAAATGATGAAAATTTTTATGTAGCCGGCAATTGTATTTCATTGAAACTGTTGTTGCGTCGCACTCTTCAACGGTTGGAAATAGATTTAACAATAAAAATGAGTCAATTATTACGAACATAATTGACTCATTTTTATTTTAAAATATACAAATTCTTTCATCCATTCTTTTGTTATTCTAACTCTTATCTTCGCTTCGTGTTACCACCGCAACTCATCAAATCATTAGAAGGCGTAAAAGGCTTTAACAGCAAGGCTTTCGAAGCAGTGCATGTTTCGGGAGAACAGGTAACATCGGTAAGAATCAATCCAAAGAAGACAAGAGGCAAGTGGCAAGAGGCAGAAAGCAATGCTTCATCATTTAACATTCAACATTCAACATTTAACATCGATTCTCCTATTCTCTGGTGTCCGCACGGCTATTATTTATCATCACGACCGTCATTCACATTCGATCCATTATTTCATGCAGGCGCATACTATGTGCAGGAAGCAAGCAGTATGTTTTTATGGGAAGTATTAAAACAAACGGTTGGTGCATCAACACAAAAAAAAGTGTTGGACTTATGTGCAGCACCAGGCGGTAAATCAACTTTACTTGCTTCATATTTTACCGATGGATTAATTGTAAGCAACGAAGTAATTAAATCGAGAGCGGCAATTTTAACCGAAAATATAATTAAATGGGGAGCCGATAATGTTGTTGTTACTAATAACGATCCAAAAGATTTTCAGCGATTAGAAAATTATTTTGACGTAATTGTTATTGATGCACCATGCAGCGGCAGCGGATTGTTTCGTAAAGATCCAAACGCCATCAACGAATGGAGTGAAGAAAATGTAAACCTCTGCAGTCTGCGTCAGCAAAGAATTGTAGCCGATGTGTTGCCTTCGTTAAAACAAAACGGCATTTTAATTTATTCAACTTGTTCTTATTCGAAACAGGAAGATGAAGATGTTTTGGATTGGTTGGTTGAAAAATTACAAGTTGCAAGTTTCAAGTTGCAAGTAAATCAAGATTGGAATATTGTTGAAGTTGAAAGCGATAAACATAAAGCATTCGGTTATCGTTTTTATCCTGATAAAATAAAAGGCGAGGGATTTTTTATCACGGCGTTTAAAAAAATAAATGGCGAAGAAGAAAGTTATCAGCTGGAACAAAATTTATTTTATCCAAATAAAATTGAATTAGAACAGTTGCAACATTTTATTCCATTGCCTCAAGAATATAAAGTGTTTAAACAAAATGAAACATTGCGAGCCATCAAAGAAGTTTGGTTAACCTCATTAAAAAATTTAGCAAAACATTTATACATCAAAAAAGCAGGAGTGGAGTTGGGTACCATAAAAGGAAAAGATTTTATTCCTTCGCATGAATTGGCGGTTAGTCAGTTGCCTTTGCAAAGCCTTGCTGTCATTGAATTACAGAAGGAAGACGCTTTGTTGTATTTAAAAAGAAAAGAGTTGGTGGTAGTTGCGCCAAAAGGTTGGACATTGGTTACATATTGTGGATTGCCATTAGGTTGGATAAAAGTTTTGCCCAATCGGATTAATAATTATTATCCGCAGGAGTGGAGAATTTTAAAAGATTAATTTTACTTTGATAAAAATGTATTTATTATGAATTGGATGAATAAAAAATTTTCTGTTATTTTTTTTGTAATGATGATGGTTTCATTTTCTGCAACCGCACAAAACAATGAAGTGTTGCATGAAGTGAAGAGCGGAGAATCGTTATCGAAATTGGCACAAAAATATC
>CAILAF010000596.1 GCA_903832075.1 uncultured Chitinophagaceae bacterium | reverse complement strand
CCGTGATTACTTAAATGAATGTCTAATTTTTTAATCAATTGCCCAAATTGAATATCTTCTTTCAGTACAATACAATTCATCTTAACCGGTTCTTTCAAAATTAAAAAAGTTGTTACTTCTGTTTTCCTGTAAGCTGATTTATCAGAATGTTCTTTATCTAATTCCATTGCATGTTTCAACAAATTATTTTTAAAACTTTCGTCTCTTAATTTTTTAAACTTGATTAACGCAATAGAATCATTTGCATTAATTAATCCTCTCCTATCCGGCGGAACATTCAATAATAAATTAGCGCCACGCCCAACACTTTTCAAATACAGGCTGAACAAGGCTTCCGGCGTTTTTACTTTTGTATCTTCTGTTGCATGATAAAACCAACCGGGACGAATACTTACATCGCATTCGGCAGGTATCCAATTCTTTCCATACACATTTCCTGTATTTAATGTATCAGTTGGTGGTGATGCAATACCCGGTTTAAATCCAACAGTATCTAATAAATTCCAATTGGTAGTTCCGGCAATACCGCTTTCATTTCCAACCCATCTAATATCCGGACCAACATCGCTGAACACAACTGTATTGGGAGATAATTCACGAACAGTTTTTATAAATCTGTTCCAATCATAAATTTGTTTTTTTCCATTCGGTCCTTCACCATTTGCACCATCCCACCATAATTCCCATATTGGTCCGTAGTTTGAAAAAATCTCTTTCATCATATTTATAAAAACATCATTGTATTCTTGCGTTCCATATTTAGGATGATTTCTATCCCAAGGAGAAATATACACACCAAACTTTAATCCATATTCTTTACAAGCATCGCTTAGTTCTTTCAACACATCGCCTTTACCATTTTTATATTTGCTTTCGCGAATGGTATGTGTTGAATATTTAGTTGGCCATAAACAAAACCCATCGTGATGTTTTGCAGTGATGATAATTCCTTTTGCACCTGCATCTTTTGCAATCTTGCACCATTGTTTACAATCTAATTGTGATGGATTAAAAACTTCTTCATGCTCGGTTCCTTTGCCCCATTCCAAATCTGTAAAAGTATTCGGGCCAAAATGCATGAATAAATAGAAATCCATATTATGCCATTGCAGTTGAGATACAGATGGCAAAGGCATTTGAGCAAAAACGTTTAATGAGAGAAAACAAAAAATAAAAAAGGAAAAGATTGATTTCATCTTTCAAATGTAGTTAGATAATTGTCAAGATTTTTTTATAACTGATGCAATTGCAGGAGCAACAGGATGTTCGCATTTAAATTGATATCCCATTATTTGCGCCATTGTTGCGGCCAATTGTTGTTGATATAATTGAACTGAATTTTTTATTTCACCTTTTGCAGAAATATGTGGTCCCATTACTGCAAACCAAATTTGATCCGAGCCTTTAATTTTATTATTGTGTGATGTCCATTCATCTTTTTTTATATCACCTCTTCCATGATCAACAGTAATTAATAAAGTTGTTTTGTTTCGATATTGCGGATCTGCTTGCACATAATTCCAAAGCTGTTCTAAATATGCATCCACTTGATGTGCTGCATCTAAATAATTTCTGTATTTAGAATCATGCGCCCACTCATCTGTTTCACCATAAGAAATGTATAAAACTTTTGGTTTATTTTTTTTCAAATACTCTAATGCTTCATAATGCGTATACACATCCAAACATTCTTCAGTCCCCAAAACTTTCACTGAATTATGTAACATTTCATTAATTAATTTTTCATTCGATGATGGATGATTGCCGCCACAAGTATCATACGCATTAATGATTGGAATTTTACTTCTTTCTTTATTTAATATTCTATCAAATGCATCCCATGCACCAAATGCTGCGACTTTATTTTTTAATGCAGGTTGCTTATTAAAAAATTCTAATAAAGAACTATGCGGATTATTTGGATATTTATTTGAGTTGATGGAAGTATCAACAAAACCACAAAGCAATTCGCTGTAACCGGGATATGAAAACCAATGCGGATTAAAAACATTTATATTGTTTCCTTCGTTTCTATTACCATATACTTGTCCTTTTGTTGCAATAGTATTCCATAAAAAAGGCATTAATTTTTTTCTGCGCTCATTCAAATCACTTGACCAATAATGTTGGTAAATTTCAAGACTATCTCCATGATTGAACTTCCATTGTTTTGCAATAGCAGTATCCATTCCGTTAAAAACTTCCTGCCATCTGAATCCGTCTGTAGTAACAATAATGATATTTTCTGTTTGAGATTTAGCTGATACAACAAAAAAGAAAAAAAGAAAAAGAATATTTTTTTTCATAAGGTTAAATATCACTAAAAGTAAAAAAATGCAGTTAATATCATTCATCTATTTTATTAATCAAAAATCCCGATGCAATCAATATGCTTCGTAAATTTGCCATTCGTTATAAATTATCCGCTCATTATAAAATACTTTTAAGATGCCAGCTACTCCATTTCATTATCAAGAACCATTTCCTTTAACAAAAGATGAAACCGAATATTATCTATTAACTGAAGATGGAATCTCTATTTCCGAATTTGATGGAAAAGAAATTTTAAAAGTTGATTCAACTGTTTTAACAAAAGTTGCTAAACAATGTTTTCATGATTGCTCATTTATGTTACGTACCGATCATTTAAAAATGGTTTCAGCTATTTTAAATGACCCGGAGGCAAGTGATAACGATAAATATGTTGCAATTACCATGTTGCGCAATGCAGAAATTTCGGCAAAAGGTGTTTTACCATTTTGTCAAGATACAGGCACAGCAACGATTGTAGCAAAAAAGGGACAACAAGTTTGGACCGGTGGTAATGATGAAGAAGCCATATCATTAGGTGTTTATCAAACTTATACTGAAGAAAATTTGCGTTATTCTCAAACCATACCATTAAGCATGTATGCCGAAATGAATTCGGGAAATAATCTTCCTGCACAAATTGATTTATATAGTGTAAATGGAATGGAATATAAATTTTTATGTGTTGCCAAAGGTGGTGGATCTGCTAATAAAACTTATTTGTATCAAGAAACAAAAGCTTTATTGAATCCAAAAACATTAGTGAAATATTTAGCAGAGAAAATGAAAACATTGGGCACTGCTGCTTGTCCGCCTTATCATATTGCCATTGTTATTGGTGGAACATCTGCAGAAGCATGTTTAAAAACTGTAAAATTAGCATCAGCAAAATATTTAGATCATTTACCTACTGATGGAAATGAATTCGGACAAGCATTTCGAGATGTAGAATTAGAAAAAGAAGTGTTGCATGCTGCACAAGAATTAGGAATCGGTGCACAGTTTGGCGGAAAATATTTTGCATTGGATGTGCGTATTATTCGTTTACCTCGTCATGGTGCTTCATGCCCTGTTGGCATGGGTGTTTCTTGTTCTGCTGATAGAAACATCAAAGCAAAAATTAATAAAGATGGTGTATGGATTGAGAAGATGGAAGAAAATCCCGGACGATTTATTCCTGAATCTTATCGCAAAGAAGGTGAAGGAGATGCTGTTAAAATTGATTTGAATAAACCAATGAAAGAAATTTTAGCAACGCTTTCAAAATATCCGGTTGCAACAAGATTATCATTAACAGGAACCATTATTGTTGGAAGAGATATTGCGCATGCAAAATTGAATGAAAGATTAGATAAAGGAGAAGGATTACCGCAATACATAAAAGATCATCCTATTTATTATGCAGGACCTGCAAAAACCCCTACTGGCATGGCTTCCGGCTCATTCGGTCCAACTACTGCAGGAAGAATGGATAGTTATGTTGCACGTTTTCAAGAAAATGGTGGCAGTATGATTATGTTAGCGAAGGGAAATCGTTCGCAACAAGTAACAGATGCTTGTAAAAAATATGGCGGATTTTATTTAGGATCAATTGGTGGGCCGGCAGCAATTCTTGCACAAAACAATATTAAAAAGGTTGAAATAGTAGAATATCCTGAATTAGGAATGGAAGCAATTTGGAAAATTGAAGTAGTAGATTTTCCTGCATTTATTTTAGTAGATGATAAAGGAAATGAT
>CAILAF010000595.1 GCA_903832075.1 uncultured Chitinophagaceae bacterium | reverse complement strand
TTAATTAATAAAAATTCGACTACGCCATTTCTTGCATCGGTTACTTTATCGCTGGTAATATTTTTTACTTCCATTCCGTCCATCACTGTAGTCCGGCATGATGCAACCAGCTTTGGCATTGGACGGGGATCTTTTTCAGAACCTTTACTTACTTCTACCAAACACGTACGACACTTACCACCACTGCCTTGCAGCTTGCTGTAATAACACATAGCAGGCGGTGCAACATCACCACCAATTTTGCGTGCAGCATTTAGAATAGTTGTTCCTGCCGGAACTTCTATTGTAATGTTATCAATGGTTACTTTAAATAATTGATCGCTCATTTTTTATACTGTTACAGGCACATGAATTTCATCTGCATAATGTGCCAATCCATAATTTCTTTTTTGTGATTCTTCAGGATGCAACACATGCCATTCGAACTCATCTCTGAAATGACGAATCGCTGCTGCCACAGGCCATGCAGCTGCATCACCTAATGGACAAATTGTATTTCCTTCAATTTTACTTTGAATATCCCACAACAAATCAATATCACTTAATTTTCCTTTTCCATATTCAATGTTGTGTAATATTTTTTCCATCCAACCTGTTCCTTCTCTGCATGGCGAACACTGTCCGCAACTTTCATGACGATAAAACCTTGCTAATGTATACGTATTTTTTACCACGCATTGATCTTCATCCAACACAATAAATCCACCGCTTCCCATCATGGTGCCGGTTGCAAAACCACCATCACTTAAACTTTCATAATTCATTAAACGTGTTTCACCCTTTGCAGTTTTCAATAATAAATTTGCAGGAAGAATTGGAACTGATGAACCTCCGGGAATACAAGCTTTTAATTTTTTTCCATTTGCGATACCACCGCAATATTCATCACTATAAATAAATTCTTCTACACTGATGGTCATATCAATTTCATAAACACCGGGTTTATTAATATTACCACAAGCAGAAATTAATTTTGTTCCGGTACTTTTTCCAACACCAATCTTTGCATATTCATCTCCACCCATATTTATAATTGGAACAACAGCGGCTAATGTTTCAACATTATTTACAACTGTTGGTCTATCCCAAAGACCTTTTACTGCCGGGAATGGTGGCTTTAATCTTGGATTACCGCGCTTACCTTCCAAACTTTCTAACAATGCAGTTTCTTCTCCACAGATATAAGCACCGGCACCACGTTGCACATGAATATTACAATCGAAGCCTGTTCCCAAAATATTTTTACCTAACCACCCATTATTAGTTGCTTCTGTAATTGCTTGTTCTAAAATATCAACGATCCATGCATATTCGCCACGTATATATATATATGTATCATGCGAATCCAATGCAAATGATGAAACAATTAATCCTTCAATTAAAAGATGAGGAATTTTTTCCATCAAGTATCGGTCTTTAAAAGTGCCCGGCTCACTTTCATCTGCATTACAAACCAAATGACGTGGCACACCTTCTGGCTTTGCAAGAAAACTCCATTTCATACCTGCCGGAAATCCTGCACCACCACGACCGCGAATACCACTTTTCTTCACTTCTTCTACAATTGCTTCAGGAACCATTGTCTTCAAAGCCTTTTCCACACTGCGATAACCACCCTCACGGCGATACACTTCGTAACTACGAATGCCTTCAATATGTGCTTTTTCTAATAATAATTTTACTCCCATTTATTAGCTTTCGCTTTTTATTTTGTTACCAACTTTTGTTCTTTGCTCATGGTTCCTTGCGTCGCACACTTCAACCCAACAATTCTATTCAACTAGTTTTTCATTTCGCAATCTAACATCCAATCAATTCCAAATTTATCTTTTACTATTCCATATTTATTTCCCCAAAATTGAATTGACAAAGGCATTACCACTATTCCATCGGTTGATAATTTCGAAAAAATAATTTCTGTTTTTTCTTCATCTTTTAAATGCAGCATCAATTGCACATTCAAAATTTTTGTATCATCATTTTTCCGCATCCTGTCTGCAACGATGATTAAATTATTATCGAATACCAAACGAGCATGCATTATTTTATTTTTATCACTTTCATCCGTCGGAAAGGGAGCATCTTGAAATCGCATGATCATTTCAATCTTTCCATTAAATATTTCTTTGTACAAATTCAATGCTTCTTCGGCATTGCCATCAAAAGATAAATATGGATAAAGATTTGTCATAATTCATTAATTATTTCTCGCTGCATTTTTTCTGCAGTCTTCAATAATCGAATCCACTTTTTCTTTGGTTAAATGTTCGCGATAATGTTTTCCCAATTGCATCAACGGCGCATAACCGCAAGCACCTAAACATTCAACAGTTTTTAGCGTAAACAAACCATCGGTTGTTGTTTCACCCGGTTTGATACTTAGTTTATCACCGATATATTTTATAATATCATCACTACCACGTAACATACATGGACCGGTTTGACAAACTTCGAACATGTATGTGCCAACAGGCTTTAAATTGTACATGCTGTAAAAAGTTGCCACTTCGTAAACTTCGATTGGTTTTATTTGCAAAAGCTCAGCAACATAATCCAATGTTTCTGCACTTAACCAATTACCAAAACTTTCTTGCGCCAAATGTAATACCGGCAGTAAAGCACTCTTCTGTTTTCCTTGCGGATAACGTGCTACCAATCGGTTAAACTCTGTTAATTGTGCATCATTAAATTTCGCCACAACTTTTATTTTAAATTTTGAATGATGAATGTTGAATGACCTTTCATTTAAAATTTAGCATTTAACATTCAAAATAATTTACGCATCCATTTCTCCTGCAATCAAATTCAAACTACTCATAGTGATGATTGCATCACTCAACATTGCACCCTTTGTCAATTCGCCATAAGCCTGATAATAAATAAAACATGGCCTTCTGAAATGCAGACGATAGGGTGTTCTTCCGCCATCACTAATTAAATAAAATCCCAACTCACCATTTGCAGCTTCGATTGAATGATAAACTTCTCCTTTCGGAATATTTGTTTCGCCCATGATGATTTTAAAATGCCAGATCAATGATTCCATTTTTGTGTATACATCTTCTTTCTTGGGCAAATAATATTCAGGAACATTTGCATGAAACACTTCTGCATCAACGCCTGTAAACTCTTTTACTTTTCTATATGCTTGTTCAATAATAGAAAGTGATTGCCACATTTCTTCTTCACGCACTAAATAACGATCATAGTTATCGCCTGTTTTTCCAACAGGAATAATAAAATCAAAATCTTCGTAACTGCTGTATGGCGTATGAACACGCACATCATAATCAACTCCAGTTGCACGAAGATTTGGTCCGGTAAATCCATAATTCAATGCACGCTCTGCACTAATGCCACCAGTATTTTGTAAACGATCCATAAAAATTCGATTGCGCGTACACAATCCTTCAAATTCTTTCAACACTTTTGGATATTCTATTAAGAATTTTTCGAGTTTCTCAAACGCTGTATTTGAGAAATTCCTTTCAAAGCCGCCAATACGCCCAATATTAGTAGTAAGACGGGAGCCACATATTTCTTCATATATTTCATAAATTAATTCTCTGTATTCCATCACATAAACAAACCCTGTAAAAGCACCTGCATCAACTGCAACAATAGAATTACAAATTAAATGATCTGCAATTCGCGCCAACTCCATAATTATCACACGCAAATAATCAACACGTTTTGGTGTTTGTATATTCAATAATTTTTCGCAAGTAATATGCCAACCCATATTATTTAATGGACTACTGCAATAATTTAAACGGTCTGTTAATGGAGTAATTTGATATAACGGTCTTCGCTCTGCTAATTTTTCAAAGGCCCGATGAATATATCCAACCGTTTGTTCTGTTGAAACTATTCGTTCCCCATCTAACTCCAAAATATTTTGAAACACACCATGTGTTGCAGGATGCGTTGGACCCAAATTCAATGTTGTGGTCAGTTTCTCAATTGAGCCTTCCGGTAATTTTATATGATGTTGCTCTTGCATTTTATTTTTATGTTACCAACTTTTGTATTTCAATTAAACTTAGTTGCGTCGCACACTTCAACTTTTTGTTCTTTAATCATCTCATTTGAACATTTGCAAATCTTCACATTAACTAATTGTTCCGCCTCTTCCAAACATAGCATCATCTTTATCAACTCTTGTTTGATCTTCTAATGGATATTCTTTTCTTAAAGGAAAATAATCCATCTCATCTACATTTAATATTCTTTTCAAATTTGGATGACCAATAAAATTCACACCAAAAAAATCGTACGTTTCTCTTTCCATCCAATTGGCAGAAGAAAATAATTTTGATGCCGTAAAAACATCCGGTTGTTGAATATCAGTAAACACTTTAAAACGAATGCGAACATTATCAACCAGATTATGTAAATGATAAACAACAGCCAATTCTTTTCCTTTATCATCGGGATAATTTATTGCACACAAGTCTGTAAGAAAATGAAATTTTAATTCATCATCATCATGTAAGAATTGTAACACTTTTAAATTATTTTCTTTTGGTGTTTCAAAAGAAAGCAAATCATAAGGTTCTTCAAATTTGGAAACCGATTCCCCAAACTTTTCTATCAATCTTTCTTTAATTCTATCGTTCGTTAAACTCATAAATCAAAAGTCAAAACTTTTTATTGAATACCATAACTCGCTAACAATGTTTTGTATTGTTCGCTGTTTCTTCTTCTTATACTTTCTTGTCCAACCAAATCTTGAATCTTCATAAAACCATCAAGAATTGCTTCAGGTCTTGGCGGACAACCAGGCACATATACATCTACCGGAATGATTTGATCAATGCCTTGTAATACACTGTATGTATCAAAAATACCGCCACTGCTTGCACAAGCACCAACCGATAAAACCCAGCGCGGTTCTGCCATTTGAAGATATACTTGACGAAGAACAGGTCCCATTTTTTTAGCAATGGTTCCCATCACCATTAATAAATCACATTGACGTGGAGTGAATGCCATACGCTCTGCACCAAATCTTCCTAAATCATAATGCGCCGCAGCAGTCGCCATAAATTCAATACCACAACATGAAGTTGCAAATGGTAAAGGCCAAATAGAATTTTTACGAGCCAATCCAACTACATCACTCAGTTTAGCAGTAAAGAATCCTTCACCACTATAACCATCAGGCGCTTCAGTAACACTAATGGAATTATTAATGTTAGCTTCTTTAGGATGAATATTAAAACGTACAGGACGCATAGAAAATTTTTGATTTACAATTTTTGATTTACGATTTTTAGATATATCAATATTGTTTCAATAAATCTAAAATCATAAATCGTACATCTAAAATAATGTTTAGTCTTCCCAATCCAATGCTCCTTTCTTGATGATATATATAAAGCCTATCAAGAAAAAAGCAACAAACATTAATACAGCCAAAAACCCATCCCATCCCAATGCTTTAAAATTAACGGCATAAGGATAGAAAAAAATTACTTCCACATCAAACAAAACAAATAAGATTGCTACTAAAAAATATTTGATAGCAATAGGTTGCCGTGCATCTCCATGAGAAGCAATACCACTTGTAAATGTTTCTAATTTATCACTTGTTCTGCGTTTAGGACCAACCCACGCCGATAATGCAATCATGACTGCTACAAAACCTGCAGCAAAAATTAATTGAATACCTATAGGAAAATAACTGGCTGCCGTATTATCTGTTGCATCTAAAAGGAAAGAGATCAAATTCATAACTCACATTGAAATGATTTGCAAAAATAAGCTTGCAAAGCATACAAAAGAAAAACTCCTCGATTATGAGGAGTTTTTTATTTATTTATTTTTGGGGGGAGCGCCATTTGGCTGTTTATTTCCCGAATTCTTTGGTGGAGGCGCTGCCAATTCCTTTTCTACAATTGGTTTAACATTCAATCCGTATTTATCATCAGGGTAAATGGTCAATAACCTATTTAAAACTTCCAATGCTTTCGCATAATCTTTCACTTTATCATGATAATATCCGGCTAAATAATAGAATTGATATGGCAGCGTTCTTTGAAATTTAGCAGGATCTTTACTTAAAATACTAATATATTGTTCTACTGCAGGAATAGCAGTTCCCTTGGTAGTATCAAAATCGGTTAAAACAGCTGAAATGGCTTGAAAACGATATGGTAACATTTCATTAGGAAATTTTTGTACATACGCTGCACTGAATTGATTAGCAGAAGTTGTATCATTTGCTTTTATCGAAACATCACACAAAAAATAAAAATCACGATTACCCAAATCTTTTTTCAAACCAGCAATTTGTTTCCACCAAAATAATTGGCTTGGATAATTTTTTATATTACCATAAATATTAGCAGCTTGCTGCATAAAATTAATTTTATTAACAGTAGAGGTATCTGCATCAATCGCTTTTTTGATATATCCAACTGTTGCATCTTCATTACCCGGAAATTTAGAAAGCACTTTAATTGCCAAGTTATAATCAGCGGCTTGTGTTTTACTTGCAGGAACAGCAGCAAAATATTTTTCTACATAAGATTTTGCTAAAACGGAATCTCCTAATTTATCATAATCGTAAGCATACAAAATGTTTAATTCAGGAACATTTGCAATACCTGCCGAAGTTTCTATTTCTTTTGCTTTAGCAATTGATTCGTTGTATTTACCTGCACGAAATAAATAATCAGCATAAAAGAAATCGTTCTTAGGATCTTTATCAGCATACTTCAAAAAATTGTCAACATAATCTTTTGCCCGGTTTACATCTTTTTCAGAATAATAATTAAATAATTCTAAATAAACAGGCGGAAATGTTGGATCAGCTGCAATAGCATTATTAAAATAAGTTTCTAAAGATTCTTTATTATTCTGTGTTACATAAATTTTTCCAATCAAATACATGGCTCGTGCATTTTTAGGATCACGACGAATGGCTTCTTCAAAAGCTTTTTGTGCATCGCCACCATATTCACCGCCTAATTTTCTATAACTTAATCCTTCATTAATTGCGATATCAGGATTAGTTAAATCAATTGCTTCGGCTTGTTTTAATTTTTCAATTCCATACAATACATCACCAACTTTACTGCTGCTTAAATCGGAAACCAAATGACCAACTGCATTAGCTCTGCCAATTGCATTTAAAATAGCAGCACTTGGTTTGCCTTTATTTTTTCCTTTGCTTTCTGTTGTTGATGTGATGGCTTGTTCAAATTTTTGTTTAGCAGCATTAATATCACCACCTTCTAATAATTGCACATGACCGGAACCAACCCAAATCCATGGATCATTCACGCCATCATTCATTGCTTTTTCGTATACTGCTTTTGCACTTTTAACATCATCTAATGCAATAAAAGCCTGACCTAACCAATAAATGGTTTGAGCATCTTTTGAATTTGCATCATATAACTTTTGCAAAAGCTCTTTAGCACTTTTATCTTTTTCATAATTCAGGAGTTTAATACCATCCTGTACACTTTGTGCCATCAGCACATTTGCAGTCATCACTACTGCAATAAAAAAAGAAATGGTCTTCTTCATCATGTGTGGTGTTTATTAGTTGTTTTGCTCTTGATCTGAAATGATAGTTTTTCTTTTATTAAAATTCATTTTTGCCGGTGCTAAAAAAGATCTTCTAAAAATCAATTGCCCTCTTTCCATATTCAAAAAATTCATAAACCCAGTTCCCAATCCCGTTGCATTCTCTTTCACAATACAATATAATGGTCTTGCTAAAGGATATTGCATAAATGTTATAGTTGCCTGCGATGGTTTTGCAAATAAACCTTTTTCTTCGCAAGTTTTACACTCCAACAAACATAAGCGAATTTTTTTCAGATTTGCTTGTTGATGTGCATCATAACTATCTCCTACCCAACTTAGCCCAACAAAACCAATGGCATTCTCATTTTTAGCAATCGTTTCTATCACATCATTACTGCTTTTTGCTGCCACAACATTTTTTCCAAATGATGCACCGCGTAAAACACTGTCTTGCAAAAATCTCACCGTGCTTGTTGCATTATTTCCATCCATTACTGCAATGATATTTTTCTTTCCTGTTAAAATATCTTTTACCTGTTGCAATGTATAAACACTGTCGTTTGATTTAATGTTTACAATCAATGCCACTGCATCATAAGCCACTGCATCATATTGAGGTCGGAAAGATAATTGATTTTGAAAAAAAATCGATTCCTCTTTTTTTAAACCTCTTGCTACAATAATCATTCTGGTGCTGTCCTTTTGCAAATCACGAAAACAATCTGCTTCCGATTTATAATTTGCAATGATATGTGCATCAGGATTGGATGATTGATAAACTTTTATTTGTTCTTCTATTACCGGCTTGAAACTTTCATCCACACTGATATTGATTGTTCCATACTTCGGCGTATCATTAAAAACTTTTTTATTTTTTGATACATCATCACATGAAACAAATAACATTAACAATGTTGCAATAGCAATAAACAGAATTTGTTTCATTTTAATAATCTCTCTTTATACCTCTATACAATCTATAGCCACCATATAACAAACAGATACTTCCAAAAAAATAACTAAATGCGCTTCCCAAAGAAATAATTTGTTCTATTTGCCATTTTTCACCAAAGAACAAAAAAACAGCCATCGTTAAATATAATAATGCCATCACCATATCTCTGGCCATTCGAGCCAAAATATAATTTTTTTGTTTCTTATCTCTAAAGTTATTCTCCATTTAACAAAACATTGAAATTGGTCGTGGCGAGCAATTTAATAATAATTTTAATCTTGTGGCATAAAAGTAATAGGCAATCGGAAATAAACCGGAACGAATCGGCCATTTTGTTTTCCAGGAATCCATTGCGGCATTTTTTTAATCACTTTTATCACTTCCGCATCTAAGTCTTTTCTGCCTTTTTGTTCTATTTCAACATTTATGATATTGCCCGATGCATCTACAATGAATGTTGCAATGACAATTATATGCTGTCCCTCTTCCAAATCATCCGGTTGTTGTGTATTACGCTGAATAAATTTTCTTAATGCTTCAATGCCACCCGGATATTGCGGCATTATTTGTGCATCATGTAATGGAATATTCGCATCTTCTTTTGCTTCAACAATTTCAGTTCCCTTACCATTGCCAACATTTTCAATTGGTGGTATTACATCACCAATTCCAACATCATCGCCTGCTTTATTTATTTTACTTATTATACTTTTTTCTAAATCTTTTGTATCAGGCACATTCATTTCAGTTTTTGTAATCGTTGGAACTACAAATTGTTTTTCTGCCAAATGCTTTGGTACCGGCTGTTTTGGCAACTCCTTAGGTTTTGGAATATCTTTCTTTAATTCCAATTCATGAATCACCGTTTCTTCAGGTAAAAATGATATACTGCCTTTTTTGTGCGGAATTTTCCAACTCATTAAAGAAGCAAATACAATTACAATACCAATAGTGATTAAGATTGATTTAAATAAACGTTTGCGATATTGTTTACGTAATTCATATGCACCATAATTTTTATTCTTGTTTTCAAAAACGATGTCTATCACATCGCTCTTAAGAATGAGTTCTGCTTTCATACAATTAATTTTATTGATGACTGAATAAATAAAAAACAGAGCGCTGTGTTCATTAATGAGATGCTGCATCAAATAAATTCCATAAGTAGAAGTATGCGATTTAGAAAATAAATAACAAAACCTGAAACCGGCAAGCTGAAACCTGTAACAATACTATATTTGCCGCATGAAGATTTTGATGGTATGCTTGGGTAATATTTGTCGAAGTCCTTTGGCAGAAGGTATTTTACAACATAAGGCAAAACAGCATGGATTAAATTGGATGGTAGATAGTGCAGGCACTGCAGGTTATCACATTAATGAACCGCCGCATCGTTTATCGCAGAAAGTTTCGAAGATGAATGGTATTGATATTTCGAATTTAAGGGGAAGACAATTTGTAAAAGAAGACATGAACAACTTTAATAAGATTTATGTAATGGATGAAGAAAATTATGCAGAAGTAAAAAATATTAGTCGTAATTTTTGGAATGAAGAAAAAGTTGATTTGTTGTTGAATGAATTATATCCGAATGAAAACAGAAGTGTACCTGATCCGTGGTATGGCGCTGAAGAAGGCTACCACAAAGTGTTTGAGCTGATTGATAAAGCATGTGACGCGATAATTAAAAAATATGCAGCAGTGCAAATAAGTAAATAAAAAACTATTTAGTAAAATATTTCACTTTTGACTTTTCACCTTTGATTTTTTATGAAACCAACCATACCACAAGGCACCAGAGATTTTAATGCTGTAACCATTGGCAAACGCAACTATATTTTTAATACCATTAAAAATGTTTTTGAATTGTATGGCTTTCAACCATTGGAAACACCTGCCATGGAAAATTTAGAAACATTAATGGGTAAGTATGGTGAAGAAGGTGATAAATTAATTTTTAAAATTTTAAATAACGGTTTAGATAATCCAACTAAACATCAACAATCTAAAGAAGATTTCGAAAAAATATTAGAGGGGAAAAATAATAAAAACATAACTGAACGCGCCTTGCGTTACGATCTCACCATTCCTTTTGCACGTTATGTTGCTATGAATCATGGTCAATTGACTTTTCCTTTCAAACGTTATCAAATACAACCTGTGTGGAGAGCCGATCGCCCGCAACGTGGGCGCTACCGCGAGTTTTATCAATGCGATGCTGATATTGTTGGAAGTTATTCTTTAATAAATGAAGTTGAATTTGCTAATATTTATGCAACCGTTTTTGAAAAGTTAGGTATTGATGTTGAAATAAAAATTAATAGCCGAAAAATTTTAACAGCATTAGCAGAACTATGCGGTGGTGCTGATAAAATGATCGACATCACTATTGCCATTGATAAGTTAGATAAGATTGGAATTGAAAAAGTAAAAGAAGAATTAGTACAAAGAGGATTAAATGAAAATCAAATTTCAATCATCGAAAAATATTTATCAATCAATGGAACAAATGATGAAAAATTAATAGCACTAAAAAATTTACTTGGCAATAATGAATCAGGAAAAAAAGGAATAGAAGAAATTGAATTCATTTTAAATTATCAATCAAACATCATACATCATACATCAAAGATTATTGTTGATTTCACACTTGCACGCGGTTTAAATTATTATACCGGCATCATCTTCGAAGTGAAAGCAAAAAATATTCAAATGGGAAGTATTGGTGGCGGTGGACGTTTTGATGATTTAACAGGTTTGTTTGGTGTGCCAAATATTCCGGGCGTTGGAATTAGTTTTGGTGTTGATAGAATTTATGATGTGATGGAAGAGTTGAAATTATTTCCTGATGAAATACAAAAAAGCACACAAGTTTTGTTTTTTAATTTAGGTGAAAGCGAGAGCAGGCAAGCATTTCAATTGATGCAACAATTGCGTGATAAAAATATTCGTTGCGAAATTTATCACGAACAAACAAAGTTTGATAAACAATTTAAGTATGCCGATAAGAAACAAATTCCTTACGCCGTTATGATTGGCAGTAAGGAATTAGCTGAAAATAATTGTGTATTAAAAAATTTAAAATCCGGAGAGCAGCAAATATTATCTCACAACGAATTGCGCTCGTTTAATTTCTGATGGTTTTTCTTTTTGTAAAATAAATGAGGTAGGTGTTGCAGGTTCTTTTGTTCCTTCTAAATGATAACCCATTGCATCAACTATCACTCCGATAAGTTTATTATTGCTATCTCTTTTAAATGCAGCAATACCTTGAAATGCAACTACATTAAATGAATCAACACCTAATTTAGTAAGATCAGAACTGCCGGCACTTGATGTCATGGTCAATGCATTTCCATCCAACATAATGGTTACTTCAGTTACTACACTACCTGAAGGAAAGGTATAACGACCGGTATATTCTTTTAATGTGGTGTCTTGCTTTGCAGTAGAATCTTTCTGTGCATTAACAACCAATATTGAAAAAATGAATGCAGATAAGAAAAGAATTTTTTTCATTTTGTAATGATTTGATTTAAAATGAAGATAAAAAAATATTATATAACAGAAATACAATTTTTACATTCCTTCATAAATAATAGCTGCACCTTGCCCAACACCGATGCACATGGTTGCTAAACCATATTTACTTTTTCGTTTTTTCATTTCATGCAATAAAGTGGTTGATATTCTTGCACCGCTGCATCCTAAAGGATGACCGATCGCAATGCTTCCACCATTTACATTTATTTTATTTGCATCCAATTCCAACTCATTCATACATGCCAAACTTTGCGATGCAAATGCTTCATTCAATTCAATTAAATCTATATCACTTGTCGTTAAACCTGCACGCTGCAAGGCTTTTCGAGTAGCAGGCACCGGACCAATTCCCATGATGGAAGGATCTACTCCTGCAATACCCATACTTACAATTCTTGCTAATGGTTTTAATGAAAATAATTTTACTGCTTCCTCGCTTGCTAATAATAAAGCAGCAGCACCATCATTTATTCCTGAAGAATTCCCTGCAGTAACTGTTCCATCTTTTACAAACGCAGGTTTCAATACGGCTAATTTTTCTAATGAAGTTTGACGAGGATGTTCATCATTCACAAAAAAAGTTGCTTCATTATTTTCATTTATTTCAACAGGAATGATTTCTTCTCTCCATTTACCATTCTTCAATGCAGTAAAATATTTTTCTTGTGATGATAATGCAAAAGCATCTTGCGCTTCTCTTGAAACATTCCATTGCTTCGCAACATGCTCTGCAGTTTCTCCCATTGAATAAGGATGATATTGATCGGATAATTTTTTATTAATGAATCTCCATCCAATCGTAGAATCATAGGTTTCATTTTTTCTGCTCCATACACTATCGCTTTTTGCTGTAACAAAAGGAGCACGTGTCATACTTTCTACACCTCCGGCTATGTACAACATTCCATCATTACACATAATTGCACGCGATGCATCCATGATACTTTGTAAACTACTTGCACATAAACGATTTACCGTACTGCCACCAACCGTTACCGGCAATCCTGCCAGCAAAGCCGCCATACGAGCCACATTGCGGTTATCTTCTCCTGCTTGATTGGCTGCACCTGCAATCACATCTTCAATCATATTTACATCAACAGATGAATTTCTTTGTATTAAAGATTTGATCATCAATGCCAATAAATCATCCGGACGAACAGCACTTAATTTACCGCCATATCTTCCAACAGGCGTTCTTACTGCATCAATTACATAACAAGCTTTCATAAAAATATTTTTGCAAAAAAAATTTCATTCACAAAGATGCAATAAAAACATAAAGATTTAGTTCACCTATCTTCGCGCAATGCAAAACATACGTCATCTTAGCAAAGAACAGGTTGAAGAATATTTTTTATCCATCAATGAAAAAAAATTTCGTTCACAACAAGTGTGGGAATGGCTTTGGCAAAAACATGCGATGAGTTTTGATGATATGAGTAATTTAAGTAAAGAGCTAAGAAATAAATTATCTGCTGAATTTACATTTCCTTCATTGAAAGTGGATGAAACACAAACCAGCACTGACGGTACAGTTAAAAGCAGATTTAAAACTTTTGATGGTCATTCAATTGAAGGTGTATTAATTCCAACTGAAGAAAGAAAAACGGCATGTGTATCATCGCAAATCGGGTGCAGTTTAAGTTGTAAGTTTTGTGCTACCGGTTATATGGGCAGAAAAAGAAATTTAAATTTTGATGAGATATATGATGAAGTAGTTTTAATTAATCAGCAAAGCGAAAAGATTCATGAAAAAAAAATAAGCAATATTGTTTTCATGGGAATGGGCGAACCATTACTTAATTACAATAATGTAATGAAAGCCATTGAAAAAATTACTGCTGAAGATGGTTTATTCATGAGTGCCAGACGCATCACTGTTTCAACTGCAGGTGTTGCCAAACAAATAAAAAAATTAGGCGATGATAAAGTTCGTTTCAAATTAGCCTTATCGCTTCATGCAGCAAATGATCAAAAAAGAAATGAGATCATGCCTATCAATGAAACAAACAATATCAAAGAATTGATCGAAGCATTGAATTATTTTTATAAGCAAACGAACAATGAAATAACTTTTGAATATATCCTTCTTAAAAATTTCAATGACTCACAAAAAGATGCAGAAGAATTAATAAAAATTTACAGACAAGTTCCTGCCGACTTGGTAAATATCATTGAATACAATCCGATCGATGCTTTTCGATTCAATAAACCTGATGAAGAAGGTACCCAACATTTTATGGATATTTTGGAAAGAAACAGAGTGAATGCAAGATTAAGACGCAGTCGCGGTAAAGATATTGATGCAGCCTGCGGACAATTGGCAAACAAAAGACACGAATAATTTTCGCTGCTCAC
>CAILAF010000594.1 GCA_903832075.1 uncultured Chitinophagaceae bacterium | reverse complement strand
TCAGAAGTTCGATCCTTCTCCTCGCAACAAACAGAGAGGCTGTCTCATAAATGAGTCAGCCTTTTTTATTTTAATTACTTTTGCAAATTCATGAAATCAGGTTTTGTAAACATATTTGGTAAACCAAATGCTGGCAAAAGCACACTGCTGAATGCTTTGCTGGGAGAGAAGTTGGCAATTGTTTCGCCAAAAGTTCAAACAACACGCCATCGCATAAAAGGTTTTTTAAATAAGAAAGATGAGTATCAAATTATTTTTTCAGATACTCCGGGCATCATTGAATCAAAATATAAGTTGCATGAGAAAATGATGGGTGTAGTGAAAAGTGCTTTAGAAGATGCTGATATTGCTCTATTGATTGTAGATGCGAATGATGATTTTGCAGATTGTGATATTATTTTTCAATCATTACAATTAAAAGTTCCGGCAATAATTGTCTTGAATAAAATTGATACGGCGCAAAACGGGAAGATTGCTGAAGCCGAAAAATTTTTCGCAGATAAAACTTATTGTAAAAAATTGATTAAAATATCTGCTTTACAAAAACATCATTTACAAAAACTATTAACTGCAATTATTGAATTATTACCGGAAGGAAGTGCATTTTATAATGAGGATGATCTAAGCGATTTACCCACAAAATTTTTTGTAAGTGAAATGATTCGCGAAAAAGTATATGAATTGTATCAAGATGAAATACCTTACCACGTTGCGGTAATGGTAAATGAATATAAAGAAAGAGAAAATATTGTAAAAATTCAGGCTGATGTAATTGTTCATCGCGAAACACAGAAAGCAATCATCATTGGTGATAAGGGGAAAATGATTAAGCAATTAGGAATGATGGCAAGGCAAGACATCGAAAAATTTATCGGTCAGAAAATATTTTTAGAATTGTTTGTGAAAGTTCGTCCTAAGTGGAGAGATAATGATCTTCAATTAAAAGAATACGGATATTAAAAAATATACAAAATACGATTTCAGATATACTTTATGGCATTCTGATTAAATCGTAAATCGTATTTTGTAAATCTTAAATTTTATGAGTTACACAGTTGCAATTGTTGGAAGACCTAATGTAGGAAAGAGTACACTTTTCAATCGTTTATTGGAACAAAGAAAAGCGATTGTTGATGATGTTAGTGGTGTTACACGCGATAGGCAATATGGCATTGCTGATTGGAATGGTAAAGTTTTTAATGTAATTGATACAGGCGGTTTTGTTCCTGATAGTATTGATATTTTTGAAACAGAAATTCGCAAACAAGTTAGAATTGCAATTGATGAAGCCAATGCAATTGTGTTTATGGTTGATGTTACAAATGGTATAACAAATTTAGATGAATCAATGGCTGATGTTTTACGGCGTGCACCTAAACCGGTTTATTTAGTAGTAAATAAAGTAGATAATCCACAACGTCAATTAGATGCAACTGAATTTTATTCGTTAGGGTTTGAACATTTATTTAATGTTAGCAGCATTAGTGGCAGCGGGACTGGTGAATTGTTAGATGCAATTGCTGAAGCTATTCCTGAAAAAGAAGCTGATGAAAATGATGAAACTATTCAACTTCCAAAGTTTGCAATTATCGGCCAGCCGAATGTTGGTAAATCATCTTTATTAAATGCATTAATTGGTCAGGAAAGAACGATAGTTAGTAATATTGCAGGGACTACGAGAGATACAATTCATACACATTATAAATTATTTCAAAAAGAATTTATTTTAATTGATACTGCAGGACTTAGAAAAAAATCTAAAGAAAAAGATGATTTGGAATTTTATTCAGTGATTCGTGCTATTAAAGCAATGGATGAAGCAGATGTTTGTTTGTTGGTATTAGATGCAGAAAAGGGAATTACATCTCAAGATGTAAGTATTTTTAGTTTGGCTGCACGAAAAGGAAAAGGAATAGTTGTATTGGTGAATAAATGGGATATGATGGAAAAAGCCACCAATACATCTCGTGATTATGAAAAACTATTAAAACAAAAATTAGCACCGTTTACCGATGTGCCGGTTTTATTTGTTTCAGCAAAAGAAAAAACTAGAATTTTTAAAGCTATTGAGATTGGATTGGAAGTATTCGATTCAAAACATCAAAAAATATCTACATCTAAATTAAATGATGTGATGTTGAAGGCTGTAGAATCGTATCATGCGCCAGTTGTTCGCGGACATTCAGTAAAAATTAAATATGTAACGCAATTATCTACACCGGTTCCATCGTTTGCTTTTTTCACAAATTATCCTGATGATATTAAGCTGCCATATAAGAACTATCTTGAAAATCAGCTTCGTACACATTTCAATTTTAAAGGTGTTCCTATCCGTATTTTTTTCAGAAAGAAATAAATCAACAAAAACTTCTGTTAATATTTGCAAAATTCAATTATGCCATTATCTTTGCGCCGATTATAAAACAAACCAAAAACAAGTACAATGAAAAAAGTATTCGCTATCGTAGCAATCGTAGCTTTTGCAGCTTGCAACAGCGCTTCAAACACAACTCCTGCTGCTGACACAACTAAAAAAGATTCAGTTAAAACTGCTGCAGTTGACACAACTAAGAAAGATTCAGCTAAACCAGCTGCAATGGACACAACAAAGAAATAGTAATTTATAGTATTCATTACTTAATATTACTTCTTGCAAGAAGGATCCTTCTGATAAATTTATCAGAAGGATTTTTATTTTAGGCAAATGATTCAGATATTGATTCGAAGTTTATTTGAGAAGGATAAAAACTTACTAATTTTTTAATTACTGTTTCCACAATTGCATCTGGGCAACTTGCACCACTGGTAATTAGTATTTTGACTTTTTCTTTTGAAGGAAGAAAATTATTGACTGTACTGATTTCTTTAGTTTTCCAATTACAATTAACAATTTCTTTTTTATTAATGATCTTATCTGCTTGATCAATAAAGTAAGTTGGTAATTTGGCTTCACATAATTCAACCAAATGCGAAGTATTGCTGCTGTTATAACCGCCAATTACAATAGCTAAATCTGCGTTTATTTCTAACATACCTGTCACTGCTGTTTGGTTATCATTAGTGGCATAACACAAAGTATCTTTTGTATCAGCAAAACGTGAGTCAATATTTTCAGAGGTTAGATGATAATATTCAATCATTGTCTTTTTCAAATAATCAGATATTGCTTGTGTATCTGTTGCTAATTGTGTTGTTTGATTTACGACACCAATTCGTTGAAAATCGTTAATAACATTAAACCCTTCAGAATATCTTCCTTTAAATTCTTCATAGAATTGTGAACTATCTTTTTTGCCGGTAATATATTTTGCTAATTCAATTGTTTCTTTCATGTCATTTACAATTACCGATGCAGTATGAGAAGAAGTATGCGAAAATGTTGCTCTTGTTTCTTCATGTTTGTGTTTGCCATGAATCACAATACTGTAGCCTTTTTCAGCAATTTGCTCACTTCTATTCCAAACCTTTTCTACAAATGGACAAGTAGTATTATATTTTGCGGTAGTGATGCCTTTTTCGTTCAATATCTTTTCTATTTCCAATGTTGTTCCAAATGCAGGAATGATAACAACATCATTTTTATTTAATTCATCAAAAGAAATTAGTTGTTTGCCATAAGTGTCCTGTAAAAATTGCACACCCATTGATTGCAAGTTGGCATTCACTTGAGGATTGTGAATCATTTCGCTCAGCAAAAAAATTCTCTTGCCTTTATTCTCTTCAATCGTTTTAAAAGCTATCTCAATTGCATTTTCTACGCCATAACAAAATCCAAAATGCCTTGCCAAAAATATTTGAACAGTACCAAAATCTAAAAGTGTTGGTGTAAAATCTTTTTTAAGTTTATCTTCTTGCTTTCGTTTGTTCTTGATATTGCTGATCAATGAACTTCGGTAAATATTGGGGACTTCAAATTTCTTCATTGTATTTGTATATCAAATGCAAAAGTACAAAGTTCGTAAGGTAAACTTGAATGTTTTATAGATTGATGAGCGCAACAATTTTTTCTAAATACAATTGATCTATTTCATCAAAATCGTTTAATGAAATACTATCAATATCAAATACGCCAAGAACAATATTATTTTTTATCAATGGAATAACAATTTCACTTTTCGATAAACTGCTACAAGCAATATGTCCGGGAAATTTTTCTACATCGGCAACAATCAATGTTTTTCCTGCTATCCAACTTGCACCACAAACACCTTTTCCTTTGCGGATGCGGGTGCATGCAACAGGTCCTTGAAACGGACCTAAAACCAATTCATCATTTTTTACTAAATAAAAACCTATCCATAACCAATTGAATTGTTCCCTCAAAGCACCGCAAACATTGGCGAGATTGGCAATCAAATCAGATTCGCCTTCCAATAAGGCTTTAATCTGCGGTAGTAAAGATTGATATTTTTCTACTTTACTTCCTTCCGAAATTTGTAAATCTTCTGCCATGTTATTTTTTATTTAAAGAATCTGTTTCACATAAAAAAATTGTGCCATCGCTAAAACTGTTTAATGGAGTTAATTTTTTTCTTGCACTAATTTCTTTCAAATTTAAAAGATCATCATTGCCTTCGTTATTGAACCAAATTAAAATTGTTTTTGGATAACTGAAAAAATGTTCAACATCTTCGCTGTGAACTCTTTCAGGAAATGAAAGCATATTATGCTTTGTAAAAAAATAAACGCCATGCGCTGAATTAGAAAACATCGGAAGTTTATTCGAAAAAAAAGAATTGTTTTGTTGAATAAATTTTACCAATGGTGCATTTATCCATTCATCTTCACTGTAACCGCCAATTCCATTTTCGCTAAAGTCATCATAAGTTTCTTTATCATTTTTGATGTACTGATATAAAACAACTAAACTTAAAACAGAAATAATAAAAGATGTTATAATTTTTATTTTTACTTTTTTGATGTGATGAATAAGATGAATGATATAAAAGCTTATGGAAAAAAGAAAAGGAATATAAAATGGCGATAATAATCTGCTGTTGATTGGTTCGAATTTTGAAACAGTTGCAGTTGTAATCATGAACACAGAATAAACTAATGTAAATGCCGCTGTAATTTTTTCGTAAGAGTTATGTTCAATTTTTTTGATGGTTCTATAAATAAAGATGAATAACATGCAAGCAAAAAAAACAATGCCAACTATTAATGGAAAATTATGACTGTATTTTGAGAACGGCAACCAATCGCTTAAAACATTTCCATAGTATTCAATATTTTTTGATAAAGGTGTTACACCTTTCAGTCTTGCACCAGTTAATGTTCCGGTTATGAAATAATTTCTAATTAAATTAATGCTAAATAAAGAGCATGCAACTGCACTATAAATAAAAGCATGAATAATTTTTTGTTTCCATTTTCTATCATGATTAATCAATAATAAAATACCCCCGGTTGCAATAACCGATACGCCTGCATAACGCGTAACGCTGCTGATGGATGCTATGAAACCCAATAATAGTAAGTATTTCAGCGTGTATGTAGAAAAATACTTTTTGCAAACCCAAACAAAAATTAATATTTCTAAAACAAATAAAGTTTCCGACCAAAGCATGGTGTATATATCCAATAAAGCCGGACTAAAAACAATTAATGAAAGAACAATCCATTTTAACCATTTGGTGCGATTTACTTTTTCTATGATACAACCGCTTATAAAAATTATCATTGCAAATAATACTCCATTTAAATAAGGTGCGAATTGAACAACATCAATCCTTAAAATAAATTGAAGACTTCCTAAAAAACTTGGATAAAATAATGGAAAAATAATCAATGGTGAGTTATCAAATAAAGTAAACCCTTTTCCTTCATTTATTGCATTTGCAGTGCTTGCATACCAAATTGAATCCGGCGAAATGCCAATGCCATCGTGGTGCGTAAGTAGCAAAACAAATACAGCCCCAATAATTGCAACAATAAGTGAATCAATATTTTTTTTGAAATTGAGCACAAATTTATTTTGAATATTCGCTAAGATAATTGTAATTCTAATTCTATAATAATACACCTGTATATTTGCCGCATGCATTATGTTTCTGTAGAAGGTTTAACTAAGAGTTATGGTATTAATCCGTTATTTAAGAATATTACATTTCATATAAATGAAGGTGATAAGATTTCGTTGATTGCACGCAATGGCGTGGGAAAATCAACACTGCTGCGAATTTTAAATGGTGAGGAAGTTGCCGATTCAGGCAAATTATTTATTCATAAAGATGTTACGGTTGCTTTGTTTGAACAGGATCCTAAGTTTGATGAAAACAAAACGGTATTGGAAAATATTTTTCATACTAATCATCCGGTATTAAATATTATTCGCGAATACGAATTGGCAACCGATAGTGAAGACGGCGAAAAAATGGTTGAATTATTTGGTAAGATGGATGATTTGAATGCATGGGATTTTGAAGTAAAAGTAAAACAGATTCTCACCAAACTGAATATTCATCATTTAGAACAACCGGTGAGCGATTTAAGCGGTGGTCAGCGCAAACGAGTTGCATTGGCGAAAACATTGATTGATATTGGATTTGATCATAAACATACTTTGTTGATGATGGATGAACCAACTAATCATTTGGATGTTGAAATGATTGAGTGGTTAGAAAATTATTTGAATCAAGAAAATGTTACATTGTTATTGGTGACTCATGATCGATATTTTTTAGATGCAGTAAGCGAAGAAATTTGGGAATTGGAAAGAGAAAACTTGCACGTGTATCGCGGTGATTATGAAAATTATGTTGAGAAGAAAGCAGCACGTATTGAAAGCGAATTAGCAAGTATTGATAAAGCTAAGAATGAATATCGCAAAGAATTAGAGTGGATGCGCAAACAACCAAAAGCAAGAACAACAAAAAGTAAAAGTCGCCAAGATAATTTTTATGAGGTAGAAGCAAAGGCGAAACAAAAAATTGAAGATGCGCAAGTTCAATTGCAAGTAAAAATGAGCAGGCTTGGTGGTAAAGTTGTAGAAATGAAAAAAGTGTGTAAAAATTATGGCAACCTGCAAATTTTAAAAGGCTTCGATTATACTTTCAGCAAAGGCGAAAGGATTGGTGTAATTGGAAAGAATGGTGTTGGTAAATCTACCTTCTTAAACATGTTACAAGGCTTGGAAAAAAATGACAGCGGTAAAATAAATATTGGTGATACAGTTGTGTTTGGAAATTTTTCGCAGCAGGGTTTGGTGTTTAAACATAACATGCGTGTAATTGAATATGTTAAAACATTTGCAGAAAATTTTCCATTAGCAAAC
>CAILAF010000593.1 GCA_903832075.1 uncultured Chitinophagaceae bacterium | reverse complement strand
TTGATTGATGAATTACAGATTCAATCTTATCATTTTTTGCAGACTCATACATACTGTGTAATGTTTTATCATCCGAAACAAATGATGCGGTTTTTAAGTCGTCATTTTTTTGTATTGATTTCAGTATATCCATCTTATAATTTTCGAAAGATGCTAAACTTGGAGATCCGGAAGGACTCCAGCCTGAATGCATTGGATCGGCTAAATCAATTGCAGAGTTTACAAAGATTGTGACAGAAATTAAGAATGTAATTACCGCAATAAAGCAAACGATGTAACCATATATCTGTGCAATGATTTTTTGTGATTTTTCCATAATTAGTTGTTTTGATGTTTACTAAGTTATCAACTAATTTTTCAGAATAACTATGACTTACATCATGTCTTGCTTGAGGATGCTGCAATTGGCGGGCAAGGAATAAAATTCTATTATTCTTTCTCTGATGTAGATATCATCAACAATCCAATAAAAGTTAATGCACCATTAATCACTAATAATTCTATTCCAATTTCGAATGAGCCGAAAATTAATTTTTGATATTTGTCTAAGAAGAAACAAATAGTAGGTGCTGCTATACAAACAAAAGGAACTAATTTATCGTTCACTTTTCGTTTTAGTAAAATGCCAAAAGTGAAAAGACCTAATAATGGTCCGTAAGTATAAGATGCGACTTTCAAAATAATGCCAATCATACTTTGGTCATTGATCCATTTGTATATCATAACAAACAATAAAAAAATAAATGCAAAAACTAAATGTATGCGATGGCGAATTTTTTTCTTGTTCTCATCACTCATTTTTTTATTTCGTTGCATGCCAAGAATGTCAATACAAAAAGTAGAAGTCAATGCAGTAATGGCACCATCAGCACTCGGAAATAAAGCCGAGATCAATGCAATAATAAATATCACGGAAACAATATGCGGCATGTGATGCAATGCTATGGCAGGAAATAATTTATCGCCAATTTCTGTAACATGTTCCTGCGCTGCATATAAATATAACAGTCCGCCGAGGAATAAAAATATTAGGATAACGAATGCTAAAATAAATCCTAACGACAAAACATTCTTTTGGGAATCTTTCAATGTTTTTACAGAAATATTTTTTTGCATCATTTCCTGATCCATCCCCGTCATGGTAACGGTTATGAATGCACCTGCTATAATTTGTTTAACAAAAAATAATTTACTGTTCGGATTGGTAAAGAAAATCTTTGAATAACCTTTATCACTCATGGCTTGCAAACTATCTATAAAACCAATGTGCATGTTGTTCATAATGTATCCCACGCAAATTATTAATCCGGCTAACATACAAGTTGTTTGTAAAGTATCGGTCCAAACAATTGTTTTTACACCGCCTTCATAAGTGTATAATAAAATCATTAATAAAATAATCATGGTTGTTGCCCAAAAGGGAACATGAAAACTTTGTAGAATGGCATCTTGTAAAATGTTTACCACTAAATATAATCTTGCTGTTGCACCGACAATTCTTGATAAAATAAAAATAGATGCGCCGGTTTTGTAAGAGATAAATCCTAAACGATTTTGTAAGTAATTATAAATGGATGTCAAATTCAATTTGTAATACAAAGGCAATAAAACATAAGCAATGGTGATGTAACCAATGATATAACCAATGGTAACTTGAAAATAAGCAAATGATTCTTTGGCAACGGCACCGGGTACACTTACAAATGTTACGCCACTTAAAGATGTACCTAACATTCCAAATGCTACTAAAACCCAATTGCTGCTTCGGTTGCCGATAAAAAAAGATTCGTTATTACTATTGCGTCCTGTATACCATGCAACACCTAAAAGGATTAAAAAATATCCGATAACAAATGAGAATAATAATAGTGGCGACATAAATAAACGTTGAATAAATTATTCGACAAGATAAAACTTTATACGAAAGTGTTGTAAGTTTATTGTCGAATAAAATTAATATTTACGATTTAGTAAAATTTAAAGAAATGGAATTTAAGAGTATGGCTGTTTTTTGCGGAAGCAAACCGGGCAATGATGTTTTATTTATTCAACATGCAAAAGAGTTGGGAACATTATTAGCACAACATAAAATTACTTTAGTATATGGCGGTGGGGGAGTGGGGTTGATGGGAGCTATTGCTAATGCGGTTCTACAAAATAGCGGGAGAGTGATTGGAGTAATACCTGAAATTTTATTGGAATGGGAACAAGAACATAAAAGCATTACTGAATTAAAAGTAGTGAGTGATATGCATGTAAGGAAAAAAACAATTTATGAATTAAGCGATGCTGCTATTATTTTGCCGGGAGGTAATGGAACATTAGATGAACTCTTTGAATTGATTACATGGAATACATTAAAGATTAACGAAAAGAAAATTTTCATTCTTAATTCAAATGGTTTTTATAATCATCTTATTGCACACATGAATAACATGTTGCAACAAGGATTTTTATATGAGGATTGGCAAAAACGAATTACTGTTGTTGAAACGCCTGCTGCTATTTTTTAGAAGGTTTTAAATAAAATCCAAAACCTGCTCTGAATACAGGCAATACATTATTATAAGGATCGCGATAAGGAGAGTTAGGATCATTTAATAAATCAATCATCAATACTAAATAAGAATAATGACTTCCAATAAATTTTCCGCCATAACCAACTCCTGCTAACAAACTGGCAGCTCCAATATTAGAAGAAATGTTACCAGTGTTATTAGTATTTTGTGTGGAATGAACAAAATTATATTCCGGTTGCACTTGAATAAATAAAAAATTTACCGGCATATTCTTGTAAAAACACCGGCACCATAATTGAATGTTCTTAATTTGATATTGTTGTTGTAAATATCTGTATAATTTTGTGTGTTATAGTTAATATTGAATGCAAGTCCGGCATCGAACCAATTATTAAAACTATAACCAATTTCAGGATTAGCACCAATGGCAAATCCGCCAGTTCCGCCGCCCAATCCTAAACTACCTCCAATAAAAATATTTTCTTGTTTAAAGCCACTGCTTTTTGGAATGGTATTATTGTATTGTTGTGCAAATGATGTAATAAATAAAATAGATGTAATACAACTAAAAGTAATTTTTTTCATTTGAATATTTTAAGTGAAAATAAGTTATCCATTCATATCAAATATCTTGCCTGCATTTAAAATATTGTTAGGATCGAAAACTTTTTTTATTTCTCTCATTAAATGAAGGTTGGTTTTTGAAAAAACAATATCCATATAACTTTTTTGAATTAAACCAATTCCATGCTCAGCACTAATGGTGCCACCTAATGAATGCACTAAATTAAATAATGCTCTTAATGCAATATTCATTTGTTCATTGCCGAAACTATTTTTTATATCGGGATGGTTTATGCGAATATGTAAGTTGCCATCGCCTGCATGACCGTAACAAACTGCAAGAAAACCATATTGTTTACCTAATTCTTTTACACCGCGAATCAATTTTGGTAATTCTGCTCTTGGTACAACAGTATCTTCTTCAATTGTATAACCACTTGATTTTACTGCTTCGGCTGCACGCCTTCTTAATTTCCATAATTCTTCCTTTTGTTGAGCATCATCAGCAAATAAAATCTCTCCTGCTTCGTAATTCGTTAATAATTCTGCAATGGCTTCCATATCACTCATCAAAACGTCCATATTATTTCCATCAACTTCAATAATTAAATGTGCAGCTATATTTTCATTAACGGGCACTACTGAACTATCAACCATTTTACTAACAATCTTTAATGCATCAATCTCAATCAATTCTAATGCGCTTGGTGTAAAACCCGCACGGAATATGGCACTTACAGCTTCACTTGCTTTTTCTAAAGAAGCAAATGGAACCAGCATTAACAAATCGAATTTTGGAAACGGAATTAATTTCAAAACAATTTTTGTAACAATTCCTAATGTTCCTTCACTGCCAACTAATAATTGAGTAAGATTATATCCGGTTGAGTTCTTTAAAACATTGGCGCCCGTCCAAATAATTTCACCGGTAGGTAAAACAACTTCTAAATTTAAAACATAATCTTTTACTACACCATATTTAACAGCTTTAGGTCCACCACTATTCTCAGCAATATTGCCACCAATAAAACAAGAACCTTTACTATTTGGATCAGGCGGATAAAATAATCCTTTTTCTTTTACGGCATTTTGCAGCACTTCAGTGATTACACCGGGTTCAACAATTACTTGCAAATTGCGTTCATCAATTTCCATAATTGTATTGAATCTTTCTGTAGAAATAAGTACGCCACCCAAATGTGGCAATGCACCCCCACTTAATCCAGTACCACCACCACGAGGTGTAACCGGAATCAAATCTTGGTTACAAATTTTCATGATGGCAGCAATTTCGTTGGGAGTTCTTGGTTTTAAAACAACTTGTGGTAAGAATAATAATTTCTCTGTTTCATCATGTCCGTAATGATGTAAACTTTCTTCATCAGCCAAAATATATTTTTCGCCAACTATATTTTTAAACTCTTCCAATCGTTTGATACTAATCAATCCTTTTGTAGAACTCACATTCATGTCATCAAATTTCAGTAAAAATAAAGCCTTATGATGAGATAGAATAATGACTATCTAATTTTTCAAAGTTTATTGTAACATTTTTATAAGAATTGATTTATTTTATTGAATTCAATTCAATGAATTTTAAAGAAGTTGAGATATAAATTCTTGTACTATTGCATCAAAAATTTTTAATGTGATTATTGATATGAATCATTCTTTGGAAATAATTTAATCCTTACTTTTGTTCACTAACTAATGACCGTTAGTATATGTCAATAACCAAAATGATTCAACCTACCGAAAAGATTAAAGCTTTAGGCTTATCTGAAAAACTGAATGTGCATTATCAATTATCTCCTGAGGAATTAACCGAACAAACATTAACAAAAGGGCAAGGTGTTTTAAACGATACAGGTGCTCTTTGTATAGATACCGGGGAATTCACCGGAAGAAGTCCGAAAGATAAATTCATTGTTAAGGATTCCATTACAGAAAATACAATTGATTGGGGTGGATTTAATACTCCAATTGACGAAAAATATTTTCTTCAATTGAAAAGTAAATTGATTAATCACTTAAATACTAAAAATGAAATTTGGGTTAGAGATGCGTATGCATGTGCTGATCCGAATCATCGTTTAAACATTCGTGTTATAAATGAAAATGCATGGAGCAATTTATTTTGCTATAATATGTTTCTTCGCCCTTCAGAAAATGAGTTAGATAATTTTGAACCCGATTGGCATATTATTCAAGCCCCTGAATTTAAAGCTGTTGCTTCAATTGATGGAACTCGTCAACATAATTTCGCTATTGTTTCTTTCATACACAAGATGATTATCATTGGTGGTACAGGTTATACCGGTGAAATGAAGAAAGGAATATTTACAATATTAAATTATATTCTTCCGCATGATAAAAAAGTGTTGAGCATGCACTGCAGTGCCAATATGGGAAATGATGGAGATGTTGCTGTATTCTTTGGGTTAAGTGGTACTGGTAAAACAACATTGAGTGCAGACCCTAACAGAAAATTAATTGGTGATGATGAACATGGATGGACAAATAATAGTGTATTTAATTTTGAAGGTGGATGTTATGCAAAGACAATAGATTTATCGGAAGATAAAGAACCGGAAATATTTCATGCCATTCGCCCTGGTGCATTGGTAGAGAACATTACTTTTTTTCCAGGTACTAAGCAGATTGATTTTTCAAGTAAACAAATTACAGAGAATACAAGAGTAAGTTACCCATTAGATTTTATCAGTAATGCATTGGAACCAAGTATTGGAGGACTTCCTAAAAACGTTTTCTTCTTAACCTGTGATGCATATGGAGTATTGCCACCAATCAGTAAACTAAGTCCCGGTCAAGCGATGTATCAATTTATTTCAGGATATACAGCAAAGGTTGCAGGAACAGAAGCAGGTGTTAAAGAACCACAAGCAACTTTCAGTGCATGTTTTGGTGCACCATTTCTTCCTTTGCATCCTGGTTATTATGCGAAGATGTTGGGAGAGAAAATGAAAGAGCATAATGTAAATGTATGGATGATTAACACAGGCTGGAGTGGTGGTGCTTATGGTGTGGGAAGCAGAATGAAATTATCTTATACAAGAGCAATGATTACAGCTGCATTGAATGGCGAGTTGGATGATGTTGAATATGAAGTGCATCCAGTATTTGGAATGATGATGCCTAAAACTTGTACTGATGTTCCGCAAAATATTTTGCATCCACGATATACATGGGCAGATAGAACGGCTTATGATAGTACAGCAAAACAATTAGCAGAATTGTTTGTAAAGAATTTTGAAAAATATGCTGCAGGTGTAAATGCTGAAATTTTAGCAGCAGCTCCAAAAATATAATTGCTTTACTTTCTTCCGATTTTTTTTTCGGAATGTTTGGGTCTCTTCGATTGCTTTGACAAATGAGAACCCCCGCTCTTTAAGCGGGGGTTTGTATTATATGATTAATGAAAAAAATGAACAATTAAAACAATCCGTATAATTGACCATCAACTTTAGTGATGATCTCTCCAAAATGTTCTTCGTTTTCAGAAAATTTATTTTTATCGCAATCAATAATTAGTAATGGTCCCTCTTTATAACTTTCAACAAACTTGGAATAATATTCATTTAACTTTTTTAAATAATCCAAACGAATATTTTCTTCATATTCTCTTCCGCGTTTTTGGATTTGTGCAACCAATGTTGGAACCGATGCTTTTAAATAAATAAGCAAATCGGGTGGTTGCACCATTGTTTTTAAAGTTTGAAAGAATAAGAAATAATTTTCAAAATCACGTTTACTCATTAATCCCATGTCATGCAAATTGGGTGCAAAAATGTGTGCATCTTCATAAATGGTTCTGTCTTGAATTACAGTTTCAGTTCCATGCTGAATTTCTAATAACTGATTCAAACGGCTATTTAAAAAATATATTTGTAAGTTAAAACTCCAACGAGGCATATCCTCATAAAAGTCCATTAGGTAAGGGTTGTGGTCCACATCTTCAAATTGAGGAATCCATTTATAATGTTTACTCAACATTTCTGTTAACGTGGTTTTGCCGGCACCTATGTTACCAGCAATTGCTACATGTTTTGGTTTTTTTGGTTTTGCCATTTCAAGTTTCGATTTACTATATAATTTACGATTTAGCAATCGTAAATAAACTAACGGTGAATATAATGTTTATCTCTCATCCTGCAAAAGGCTGAAAAAATTAAATCTTAATAATTCATGCCTATTGCATTTCTAACTTCTGTTAAAGTTGCCGATGCGCTTGCTCTTGCTTTTTCTGCTCCTTGATGAATAATTTTTTTCAACAGGTCTTTATTATTTTGAATGTCTGCAGCTTTTTCTCGAATTGGTTTAATAAACTTTACCATATCTTCTGCCAATTGCTTTTTTAAATCGCCATATCGAATGATACAATTATTAAAATCATCTTCAAACTTTTTTACGGTTGATGGATCACTTACTAAACTTAATAAAGTAAAAATGTTCTCAATGTAATCAGGTTTCACAGAATTTTTCTCTGCCGGACCACTATCTGTTTTTGCTTTCATTATTTTTTTGCGAATCAAATCATCATCATCAGCTAAATACAAAGTATTCATTTGATTTTCACTTTTACTCATCTTTCCATTGCCATCCAAACTCATAATTTTTATCAATTCATTTCCAAAATTAAAAGCTTGTGGAGCAGGAAAAACATTGCCGTAGCGATAATTAAAACGTTCTGCAAAATTTCTTGCCATTTCTAAGTGTTGCTCCTGATCCTTGCCCACAGGAACTTTCACGGCGCGATGAATTAAAATATCCGACGCCATCAATACCGGATAAGTTAATAATCCTGCATTAACATTATCAGGTTGTAATCTAACTTTTTCTTTGAACGTAGTAGTTTTTTCTAATTCGCCTTTATAAGCAAGCATATTTAAATACAAATACAGTTCTGCAATTTCAGGAACATCACTTTGAACATATAAAGCCACTTTAGCAGGATCTAATCCACAAGCAATATTTTCAGCAATTACTCTGTGAACACTGTTTTGTAATTCTTTTGTATCAGGATGAGTTGTTAATGAATGCCAATTGGCAACAAAAAAATAACAATTGAATTCATCTTGCATCCGAACATAATTACGCATTGCACCAAAATAATTCCCGAGATGCAAAAAACCCGTTGGACGAATACCACTTAAAACAACCTCTTTTTTCATACATGGCGAAGATAAGAGTAGTGACTATTGTGTGAGAAATATTTATCCCTTCTTTATTAACCATTCTGTTAATTGCCGCAAAAATTTCTTTTTTTAGAACATTTTGATGCTGGTTTGCTTAATGCAGATATAGGTTTTGGTGGATAAGACTTTATTTGTCATTAATTATACTACAAATTTATTGTAGTTCTTACGGCAAATTTTCAATACCGAATGATATTACCTTGTATTGTTAATTTGAGCATGAAATTAAATCCAAGACGCTATGTTAGTTTATATAACAGACAATTTTATTGACAGATCGGAAGAGCA
>CAILAF010000592.1 GCA_903832075.1 uncultured Chitinophagaceae bacterium | reverse complement strand
GAATTAAAAATCGAAGATGATTGTATTGTTATTGGAACAATTGGAAGAATCAGCAAATGGAAAGGGCAGGATTATTTTTTGCGGATTGCAGGCGAAATAAACAGGAGAATTAACAATGTAAAATTTGTAATTGCAGGCGATACTTATCCCGGCAACGAATATTTAATTGATTCATTCAAAAAAATAATAAAAGAAGAAAAAATCGAGGATAAAGTTTTTTTACTTGGATTTAGGACTGACATTTACAATATATTGCATAGTTTCGATATTTTCGTACTCCCTTCCATTTTACCTGATCCGCTTCCAACGGTTGTTCTTGAAGCGATGGCTGCTGCAAAGCCAGTTGTTGCAACACAACAAGGGGGATCTGCTGAAATGATTTTGGAAAATTCAACAGGAATTTTAATTCCGATTAAAAATACAATAAAGGCAGTATTATTAATGGAAAAATTAATTTTTGATGAAAGTTTGAGAATACAAATGGGCAAATCAGGGCGAAAGAGGCTTGAAATGCAATTTTCTCAACAAAAATTTAAAAAAGAACTGATAAAAGTAATTGAATGAAAGTTGCAATCATTGGCTCGCGAGGTTATCCTTATGTTTATAGCGGATATGAAACATTTGTAAAGGAATTGTCAGAAAGATTAATTAAACACGATATTCAGGTAAAAGTTTATTGTCATAAAAATTTATTTCCTATACATCCAAAATTTGTAAACGGTATTGAATTGGTATATATATCTACGATTGAAACAAAAAATTTGAGTCAGGTAATTCATTCTTTTCTTTCGATTTTGCATGCTTGTTTTACCAAAACCGATATAATTTTAATGGTTAATGCTGGAAATGGACCACTTGGGATAATTGCAAAACTCTTTAATAAGCCAACAATAATTAATGTTGACGGATTAGATTGGTTGCGTCCTAAATGGAAAGGTTTGGGCGCAAAATATTTTTATTTTGCGGCTAAGCTTGCAACAAAATTTTACGATGCAGTTATTACAGATGCTGAAGAAATGCGAAAAGTTTATTTACATGAGTTTAAAAAAGACTCGACAGTTATTGCATATGGTGATAAAATTAGTTATTCCAAAATTCCGTCATTAATTACACAATTTAATTTGAGCCCATTTGAATATTATCTTATTGTAGGACGTTTGATACCTGACAATAATGCAGATATAATAATAGATGGATTTATGAAATCTAAGTCAACAAAAAAACTTGTTATAGTTGGTGATGTACCCTATATAGATCAATATGCAGAAAATGTAAAATTAAAAGCCAATACAAATATTTTTTTCTTAGGATATATTACTGATAACTCTACATTGGAAGAACTTTATCATAACTGTTTTGTTTATATACATGGTCATGAATTTGGGGGAACCAATCCAACTATGTTGAAAGCCATGGCATGCGGTTGTGCTATTTCGGCTTTGTCAACGCCTTTCAACAAAGAAATGCTTTCAGAAGGAAAATATGGTTTGTTTTTTGATAAATGCCCTGACTCGGTATCAAATTTAATACTTAGAATAGAAAGTGATAATAATCAAATTACTCACTTGAGAAACGTTTCAAGAAACGGCCTAACAGAAAAATATAATTGGGATCACATAACAGAAGCATACATGAAAATTATGGATAAATTATTGAAGAAAGTATAACTTTTCATCTCGATAATCAAATCATACTTCAAACAATCATCAATATTATCAGAGGCGATCAAAATGCATACTAAAAAGAGTGTACATATCATTAAACTATTTTTATTTATCACGCTGTTTTCTGTTTGTATCTCTTCTAAAACAAATGGTCAAGTAGTTTGGGAAAATTATCGTAATGAAGTGTACGATTATTTGTCGCGTATGGCCCAGAAGGGTGTAATCAATTTCGATGATGTCATTAAACCACTCACTCGAATTTATATTTCAAAAAGTTTACAAGATGTTTCGCTTCATTCCAATGAACTTTCACAAATAGAAAAAAAAGAATTGCAATTTTATTTGCAGGAATATGCAAATGATGTTGATACAACACAAACTTCTTCACCTGTGTCATTTTTTAAAAAAGATAATGCAGGAAGATGGCGTGCATTTAATATTCAGAGTAAAGATTTTTCATTGAATGCCGATCCTATCTTTCAAGGTTATGGGAATTATAATTCGCAAAAAAATTATATCCATCAAAGTATTGGTGCTAATTTATACGGACGAATTGGAAAACATATCGGTTTTCAATTATCATCAAATGATATCAGTGAAAGCAGAGATGGAAGAGGCAAAGACAGTATTATGTTTAAAGAGTCGCAGCCAGGGTATGTTTTATTGAATGATACCGGCAGTCATCAACATTTAAATTATAACGACCTGAGAGCAAATATTGGTTATAGCTGGAAAAATGGAAGTATCAGCATCGGACAAGATTATTTATTGTGGGGTTATGGTGCAAACGGCAGATTGGTGTTATCAGATAAATCTCCTGCTTATCCATATATACGGTTAGATTATCAACCTTTTTCCTGGTTGAAATTTCAATACATGCACGCATGGCTTAATTCGGATGTGGTTGATTCGCCTAGAACTTATGGAATGGGCAATTCTATTTATACTGGTCAGCGAATCATTTATGTTCCTAAATACATGGCAACCCATACTATTACATTTAAAGCCAACAAAACAACAGATATAAGTATTGGTGAATCTATTATTTATTCTGATCAGATGAATATTGGGTATCTGAT
>CAILAF010000591.1 GCA_903832075.1 uncultured Chitinophagaceae bacterium | reverse complement strand
CATTTTTATGGAATGACCACTCATGCAAAAGGTGCTAATTATTTTTTCCCTGATGCAAAAACGGTAATTGATATGGGTGCTTTATTTGTTCGTGCCATAAAAATTTCTTCAGATGCTCGTGTGCTTGATTATAAAATGACCGGACAATGTGCATCAGGATCGGGTCAGTTTGTAGAAAATATTTCTCGCTATTTAGGATTATCAATTGAAGAGGTCGGTGATATTTCGTTACAAGCAAATAATCCGGAAGTATCATCAGGTATTTGTGCAGTGTTAGCAGAAACCGATGTAATTAATATGGTATCTCGTGGAATTACAACACCAAATATTATCAAAGGCATTCATCTTTCCATTGCGAATCGCATCATTAAATTAATGAGTTCGTTGAAAGCAGAATCACCAATTATTTTAACAGGTGGAATGGCTTTGAATAAAGGAATGTTACAAGCAATAGAAGAACAATTAAAAGAAACAGGAAAAAATTTTATAGTTAAAACACATCCCGATGCAGGATATGCAGGGGCAATCGGGGCTGCTTTGTGGGGAGGATTCCGGCATGTAAAATTGATGTCGAAAGAAAAAGTAATGGCATAAATATTATGATTTGTAAAAAATGAAAACAGAACTTCATTCAGAAACTCATCTCGGGAATATGCTTCCTAACATTGCAACAATGCTTGTTAATAATGTTGAGCGCCGGAGTGAAAAAATTGTTTTTCAATCAAAACAAAAAGATAAATATGTTGGCATTTCCTGGAAAGAATTTTATAATAATATTCTCAACATTGCTTTCAATTTAAAAAAATTCGGATTTCATGCAGGAGATAAAATAATTATTTTTTCTCCGAACAGGTTAGAAATGCTTGAACTTGAATTGGCGGTCATGGCATCCGGTGGAGTTGCTGTTCCCATCTTTGCATTCTTTCATAAAGAAACTGCGGAATTACTTATCAATCATTCTGATGCAAAATATCTGGCTGTTGCAGGCGAATATCAATTGAACAATGTTGGTGAAATTAATGTGAAGGACATTTTTGTTTTTGATACAATAGAAAAAAAATATTTTTCAAATCAACATTCTTTTGATGAGTTATTAATTGAAAGAACAACGAAAGATTTTTATTTAAAAATAAATGAAGACACGGATGATATATGCCTGAACATGTACACATCAGGCACCATGGGCATTCCAAAGTGTGTGCAATTATCACATAAAAATATTTTATCTCAACAGGCTGCATTAACAAATGTTTGGAATATAGATGAATCTGATCGCTTTCTTTCTTATTTACCATGGCATCATAGTTTTGGCGGCATTTTTGAATTGTTTACCGCGTTATATAATGGCGCAACAATTTCGCTTGAATCGGGTTATGGGAAAGATCCGGTAGTGATTATGGAAAACTGGAAGCTCATTCAGCCAACTGTTTTTTTTAGTGTGCCAAAAGTTTATCAGTCATTAATTGATTTAACTAAACATGATGAAGAAGTAAGCGAACTTTTTTTTCATTCTCAATTGAAATTTATTTTTACTGCTGCTGCTGCATTACCTCAAAAACTTTCAGATGAATTTGAAAGTCGGCATATTCCAGTGGTAGAAGGATGGGGACTTACAGAAACCTCTCCATGCTGCACACTTACCAATCCTGCAAAGAAAAGAGAATCGGGTGTTGTTGGCTTTCCATTACCGGGAATTGAAATTCGTTTAGCAGATGATGGTGAGATTCAAGTAAAAGGTCCCAACGTAATGAAAGGTTATTATAAAAATGATGAGGCAAACAAAGGAATATTTACAGATGATGGATGGTTTTGTACAGGAGATATTGGCGAGATAACAGAAAACGGTTTAAAACTTATTACACGCAAAGACAGAATATTTAAATTATCTAATGGCGAAAAAGTTGTTCCATCTGATCTTGAAAAATTAATAGAATTAAAATGCCATTACATTTCTTTTGCAATGGTTGTTGGAAGTGGAGCAGAATATCCTGTTGCTTTATTATTTCCCAATAAAAAATTATTAGATCGGTCTAATTATTCTACTACTCCCATCGAAGGATGTTATTGTCCAAAAAATTTGAATGAGCTTTCAAATTGTTTACGGAGTTGTTTGCATGATGCCAACTGTGCAATTGGGCAAAAGTTTTCAAAAATAAAATCGGCCATGATCATTGATGAAGAACTTTCATTAGAAAAAGGAACATTAACACCTTCAATGAAAGTTGCACCAAAGAATGTAGTGAATACATATCGGGCGCATCTTGAGAATTTATATGGCGGTGATAATGTTGTTGAGAATGATGTTTATATCATTCGATTGGCTGAAGCAGAAAACAAGATTGAAAAAACAATCACTGTTTAATATGTACGAAATAAAATCTGCACACTTGTTACGAAAGATCATGAAAGATTATTTCATAGGTCTTGAACATGCAAATAAAATTGCATGGTGTACAAGTGTTGGCCCTGCTGAATTATTACGTTCGTTTGGTTTTGAAGTTTATTTTCCTGAAAATCATGGAGCTTTATTAGGATCTACAAGACAGGCGGGAGATTATATTTCATCAACCATTAATCTTGGTTATTCCGGTGATATCTGTTCTTATCTTACCAGCGATATTGGTGCTTATTTAAATAAATGTTCGCCTTTACAAAATCATTACGGATTAAAAGGAATTCCAAAACCCGATCTGATTGTTTACAATACCAATCAATGCCGCGAAGTTCAAGACTGGTTTAGTTTTTATGCAAAAGAATTTCAATGTCCTGCTATCGGAATTTTTCCTCCAAGACATGTAGATGAAATTACAGATGAAGAAATAAATGATGTGAGTGAACAATTTAAAGCAATGATTCCATTATGTGAAAAAGCAAGTGGAAGAAAATTTGATATTGATAGTTTTCGCGATACACTTCGTTTAAGTAAAGAAGCAACTGATTTATGGAAAGAGGTTTTAGCAACTGCAAAAAACTCACCTGCGCCAATTAGTTTTTTTGATG
>CAILAF010000590.1 GCA_903832075.1 uncultured Chitinophagaceae bacterium | reverse complement strand
CGGCACCAAAATGTTTAATAAACTCTTCTAAGGTTTTTACTAATCGCAATGGACTTTCATAAAATATCATTGTTCTTTCTTCTTCTTCTAATTTTTTTAATAATGTATGGCGCCCTTTTTTTAAAGGCAAAAATCCTTCAAATAAAAATCTATTTGTTGGAATTCCACTATTCACCAACGCGGGAACAAAAGCAGTTGCTCCTGGTAAACATTCTATTTTTACTTCTTGCTTAATGCATTAACGAACTAATAAAAATGCAGGGTCTGAAATGCCCGGTGTGCCTGCATCTGTAATTAAAGCCATTTTTTTACCGGCTTTTAATTGATCAACTAAATGCGGAACAATTTTATGTTCGTTGTGTTGATGATATGGCGATAAAGGTTTTACTATTTTATAATGCTGCAACAACTTTGACGATGTTCTTGTATCCTCACATAAAATAACATCTACTGTTTGCAATGTTTCAATTGCACGCAGCGTAATATCTTTTAAATTACCAATTGGTGTTGGAATGAGGTATAACATAACTATTTACGATTTGTAATTTTAGAATTACGATTTATGAGTTTTAAAAATTGTAAATCGTAATTCTTATTTCGTAAATTTTAATTAATCATTTCAATTTCATAAAATTCCATTACCGGATTTGCCAATAATTTTTTAGCAGTATCATCAGCAATTTGTTTAGCTTCTGTTTCTGATGATGCCTTGATGGCTAATGTTACATGTTTTCCAACACGAACATCTTCAACTGAATGAATTCCTAAATTATTTAATCCGCCTAACACTGCTTTTCCCTGTGGATCTAATAAATCTTTTAACGGCATTACTTTAATTTGAACGTTGTATATCATTACTTTCTATTTTTTAATTTATATGCTGCAAACAAACAACCGATTGACAATATAAACAACAAAATACTATATATACGAAGGTTCAGAAGAAGATTGTTATACTCTTGGTAATACTTTATATTTATATACAGGTCTGAATTAAGTTTTAACATCACAAAGCAAATTAAGCAGATTACCGCCATAGCCAAAAGAATAATACCTAATTCTCTAAATTGTTTGTACGCAATGAAAGATAAAATTACATAAGCAATAAAACTTAACGGCACTGCCAACCAACCAAACAAAAATGCACTGATCAATGCAACTAATACAATAATAATAAAAGGCAACAATTTTTTGAAGCTGATATTACTGAATTTTAATGCGAGCATGGGTAAAGATGATACCATTAAATAACTCACTATAAAAATAACTGCATACCAAAACCATTTATTTCTGCAAAGATTAATGATCCATTCATTGCTTGAAAACCAATACACCAAAGGAAAAGAAGCAATTAATAATCCAACTGCAGGAATAGGCACACCTTTAAATCCATGAGATTGTTCAGTATCAACATTAAATCTTGCTAACCGATAAGCACCTGCACATGGAACAATCAGCGCAGGCAATAACCAAATGATATTTATATCCAAACCATTTTCTTGTTGCGCATAACTAAATAGCAAGAATTGATAAATAATTAATCCCGGTGCTACACCAAAACTTACTACATCGGCCAACGAATCTAATTGCGCACCAATTGGTGAAGTTGCTTTTAATAATCTTGCAACAAAGCCATCTAAAAAATCTATCACAGCAGCAATACCAATCATTGCACTTGCCCAATAAATTTTTTCAGGAATAACTATAACTTGTTGTTCGCTATTATCCATTGCAATAGTTAATCCTGTTTGCATAATCAATATAATTGCAATGCAACCAAAAAATAAATTCAGCAACGTAAATATGTTGGGGATTTGTTTAATCATGGAATTATTTTTTCATTAATGCTTCTATTTCTTCAACAGTGATTGGAATGTTTTTCATCAAATCGATATTGCCATTCTTTGTTATCCAAAGATTATTTTCAATTCGCACACCCATTTGTTCTTGTTCAATATAAATACCTGGTTCCACTGTAAATACCATTCCTGCTTTAATTGGTTCTGTTCTGGTTCCTAAATCATGTACATCAATTCCTAAATGATGCGAAATACCATGATATAAATATTTCCTGTACGCACGATTTTCTTTATCCTCATTTTTTACATCACTCTTTTTTAATAAGCCAATTTTCAAAAATTGTTGTGTAGCTTCTTCTCCAACCTTATCAGTATAATCAGCAATAGTAATTCCAGGCTTCAATAAACTTTTTGCATAATTATGTAAATGCAGACAAGCATTATAAACCGTTTTCTGACGACGTCCAAATTTTCCATTTACCGGAACGGTGCGTGTTAAATCAGCACAATAATTTCCATATTCGGCGCCAAAATCCATCAATATCAATTCGCCAGATTTACATTCACTGTTATTGCTTACATAATGCAAAGTTCTTGCTCTGTCACCACTTGCAATGATACTTCCATACGCTTCGCCTGTTGCACGTTGAGATAAAAAACTGTGAAAAATTTCTGCTTCAATTTCATATTCCATTACACCCGGCTTAATAAATTTCAATAAGCGTCGAAAAGTATTATCGGTAATATCTATTGCTTTTTGCAATACTTCAATTTCTTCTTTTGTTTTAATACTACGCAATTCCTTCATCAATTTTGCAGTACGTAAGTAATGATGTAATGGATATTGAGATTTCATCTCTTCAACAAAACGATATTGTCTTGAACGAATTAGAGAAGCTTTTCTATCGTTTTCATTTGTATCTAAATAAATATTATCTGCTAAATGAATCCAGGTTTGCAATAAAGCATCAATACTATCTAACCAAACAATAGTTTCAATTCCTGAAATTGATGTTGCTTCATTCGTACGCAATCTTTTACCATCCCATTTTTCTTTTAATTCATTGGGACGAACTAAAACCAACACTTCACGATATTTTGGATCGGGATTATCGGGAAATAGAATAATCATCGAATCTTCTTGTGTTATTCCACTCAACCAAAACAAATCGCTGTTTTGTTTAAAGCGATGAATGGCATCACCATTCATTGGCCATTCATCATTACTTACAAAAATGGCAATACTGTTGGGTTTCATTTCATTAATAAACCGCTTGCGATTATTAATAAAAATGGCTGGATTTAATGGCAAATATTTCATGTGCAGAAATTTGAATGGCTGCAAGATAAACCATAAAATATTTTACATTCCTAAATTTTCTCCGGTGAAACTTAATGGTAATAATAAACTTGATTTTGCAATAATGTAAACTTTACCTTCTTGTCCGGATAAAATTAATCTTATCGTTTGCCCATAACGTGTTTCATGTTCTAATAAAGCTTGACGACACATGCCGCATGGTGAGATTGGATGATGATTATTTCCGTTAATATTATGATTGTGATAACTGATGGCCATTGTTTGAATAGGCACCGTTGGATACAAAGCTGCAGATGAAGCCAGCAAAGCTCTTTCAGCACAAATACCAACCGGAAAACTTGCATTTTCCTGATTTGTTCCTGAAACTAATTTATCATTTGCAAGTTTAGCAACAGCACCAACAAAGAAATGAGAATAAGGCGCATAAGCATTATCAGTCATTGATCTTGCTTGTGCTAATAATGATGCATCTTCTTCAGATAAATCTGTAATAGAATCGTAGACTTCAAAATCAAAATTGTACTGTAAATGTTTCATACAACAAAGTACTGATGTTTATATAAAACGATAGATCAGTTAATTAATTGTTCTTAACAAGCGTTTCCAACGCGGACCTTTATCCCAGCTAAACCATATCATTGAAGCCTTTCCAACAATATGTGTTTCGGGAACAAAACCCCAAAAACGGCTGTCCTGGCTATTATGCCGGTTATCTCCCATCATCCAATAATAATTATATTTTGTGGTGTAGGTATTTGTTTCTTTATCGTTGATGATAAATTTTCCATCTTGTTCTTTCAAAGTATTTCCTTCATAAACAGTAATCAATCTTCTGTAAATAGCTATATTATTTTTTGTAAGAGTAATTATATCATTTCTTTTGGGGATATACAACGGACCATAATTATCTACACCCCAATGCAATGTTGTGTCGTACGGAAATATTTTATATTGACTTTCGCTTAAACTAAATGGAATTACATACGGCTCAATGGAAGCAACATTTGGATGCTTAATTAATTTGGTAACATCACTTTCAGTTAAAGGAACAAAATATGTTTTTGATTGCGCATATTGTTCTTGTAATTGATTATAAAACTCTTCAGTTTTTTCATCATTTCTTACTTCAACATCATAATCCGCTTTCAATGATTCAAAATCAATAGTTCCATTTTTTGGTTTTACTATATAATATTTTTGAGAATTAGGGGCGATATATGCTTTAGTATTATTCACATACAAAAAACCATTTTTCACTTGAATTGTATCGCCTGATACAGCAACACAACGTTTAATATAATTGTCAGTTTTGTCAAAAGGATGAACAATAATATTATCGCCATACTCTTGCCACACAGCATCTCTACCATTTTGTCTTACAAAATCATAATAAGGTTGTGCAGATCCGTAACCGGGTAAATTAATAATTGTATCACCGGCAGGAAAATTAAAAACTACTACATCATTTCTTTTTACATTTCCAAAACCAACGACACGTTTATAAGGTAATTGAATCCATTTTAAATAAGAAACATTCGTTTCTGATAATGGCATTGTATTATGTACAAAAGGAAAAGATAATGGCGTAATAGGAATACGCGGACCATAACTCATTTTACTAACAAACAAAAAATCATTTACTAATAATGTTTTTTCCATACTTCCTGTTGGAATAACATACGCTTCAAAAACAAATGTTCGAATAATGGTAGCTGCAACAACTGCAAACACACCAGCATCAATCCATTCGCGTGAAGATGATTTTTTATACGCCTGAAAAACTTTATCACTTCCCCACTTTACTTTATCAGAAAAGCCGAGATATGGAAAATATATAAATGGTAAAAAAGTAACCAAAGTATGATGTAATAAATTAAATTTCCCAAAATGCATAGTAAAAATAATGGTGATCCAAATGGTAATGAACTGTCCGGCAATTGGAATGAATTGTAACCAAAACCAAACTTTCTGAATTTTACATTTCTCAACGATCAACCAAGTATTATATAATGGTATCAATGCTTTCCATCCATCAACACCAGATTTTTTTAACATGCCATAAAGGCCAATATGCCAAGCAATCAAACCAATGATAAATATAATTACACTCATATTATTTCTTTAGATTAACAAATGTAATGAGGAGTTATGAGTTATGAACGATGAATTATATACAAGTGGTTGTTAAAGAATACATAAACTCATCTAACATGGTTTATAACATCATCCGCATTGATGGTTTTTCCTGAAAGAATTACCAATCTTTCTGTAACATTTCTCAATTCACGAATATTGCCCGACCAATTATGATGTTGCAATGCTTCCATTGCTTTTTTATCAATTGTTTTTTTTACCTGACCATATTCGTTAGCAATTTCATGTAAAAATTTCTCAACTAATAGTGGAATATCTTCTTTTCTTTCATTCAATGATGGAACATGAATTAATATCACACTCAAACGATGATATAAATCCAATCTAAAATTTTTCTCCTCAACTTCTTTCAATAAATTTTTATTGGTTGCAGCAATTACTCTTACATCAACATTAATTTCTTTATCACCACCTACTCTTGTAATTTTTCCTTCCTGCAATGCACGCAATACTTTTGCCTGCGCACTTAAACTCATATCACCAATTTCATCTAAAAATAAAGTACCACCATTAGCTTGCTCAAATTTTCCGATGCGTTGTTTAATAGCAGAAGTAAAAGAACCTTTTTCATGACCGAACAATTCGCTTTCAATTAATTCACTTGGAATTGCTGCGCAATTCACTTCAACAATTGATGATGATGAACGATTACTTTTTTCATGCAACCAACGAGCCACTAATTCTTTACCGCTACCATTATCTCCGGTTATTAAAACTCGTGCATCAGTTGGTGCAACTTTATCAATAGTTTCCTTTATTTTTTTTATTGCATCACTTTCACCAATGATCTCCTGTGTTTTATTCACTTTACGTTTCAACACTTTTGTTTCCTGTACTAAATTATTTTTATCCATCGCATTGCGAATGGTAATCAACAAACGATTTAAATCAGGTGGTTTAGAAATATAATCGAATGCACCTTTTTTCACAGCTTCAACAGCAGTTTCAATATTACCATGTCCGCTAATCATAATAACCGGAACATCAGCATTACGTTCAAAAGCTTTTTGTAAAAATTCTAACCCATCCATTTTTGGCATTTTAATATCGCACAAAACCAAATCAAAATTACTTGATGAAAATTTTTTAAACCCTTCTTCACCATCAGCAGCTTCATCAACTTTATAACCTTCACTGCTTAAAATATCTTTTAATACATTGCGGATAGAACGTTCATCATCTATAATTAAAATATTCGACATACCATTTTATTTGTTGCTAAGGTAAGCGGAAGTTTTTTATCTGCTTACCAACATATCTTTGCTGCATGACGAAAATTTATTTGAAAAGAAAAATTGCCAACCGCATATTCAACGGTCATCCATGGATATTTAATAATGAAGTTGAAAAAGTTGTTGGAGAAGTGATGCCGGGTGAAATTGTAGATGTTTTTTATAATGATGAAAAATTTTGCGGCAGAGGTTATATCAATCCGAAATCGCAAATACTTGTTCGGTTATTAACAAGAAAAAAAGAAGAAATTGATGAACAGTTCTTTTACAACAGAATTTTACAAAGCTGGCAATACCGACAAAAAATTGGTTATACCGAAAATTGCAGATTAATATTTGGCGAAGCAGATGAAATACCAGCATTAATTATTGATAAGTTTAATGATTATTTTGTTATTCAAACTTTATCGATGGGTATTGATATTTGGAAACCAGCTATAGTAAAGGCTTTGCAACAAATATTTTATCCCAAAGGAATTTATGAACGCAACGATGTTCCCGTAAGAGAATTGGAAGGATTAACTCAACAAAAAGGATTTTTATCTGCACCATTTGATACAAACATTGTCATCAATGAAAATGGATTACAATTTTATGTTGATATTGAAAACGGACAAAAGACCGGATATTTTTTAGATCAGCAAGATAACAGACGAGCCATTAAACACATTGTTAAAGATGCCGATGTTTTAGGTGCATTTACTTACACCGGAACATTTGAAATTCATGCAGCACATTATGGCGCAAAATCTGTTTTAGGTATAGACATTAGTGAAAACGCAGTTGCACAGGCCAATAAAAATGCTGCATTAAATGGTTTAGAAAATATTTGCAGATTTGAAACAATGAATGCATTTGATATATTGAAACAATGGAGTAAGGATGGTAAACAATATGATGTTGTAATGCTTGATCCGCCTGCATTTACAAAGAGCAGAGAAAATATTGATAAAGCATTAACGGGTTATAAAGAAATTAATTTGCGCGGAATGAAGTTGATAAAAAACGGAGGCTTTTTAGTAACATCAAGTTGTACAAATTTAGTGCAACCGGATATGTTTTTGCATACAATTGAAATGGCAGCTAAAGATGCTAGAAAAAAATTAAGGCAAGTTGTATTTAATGCACAAGCAGCAGATCATCCGATTGTTTGGGGAATGGAGAATACCAACTATTTAAAATTTTTAATTGTTGAAGTAAGAGATAAATAAGATGACAGAAAGTATAAGTGTGCGACGCAACAGTTGATGCTATGAATTACTAAAGCGATAACAAGAAAATTATTTCACTACTTGAAATTTTCCGGACTCGATTATTTGTCCGCTCTTATCGCGTAATTGATAAATATAAATACCTCGAAAATAATTGTTATCTAATATAAGCGAGATTTTACTTGCATTTACCGGAAGCTCTGCCATTTTCTTCCCAATAAAACTATACACTTGTAAAACATATTGTTTATCATAATCACGAGAAAACTCAAAAAAAATAATTGATGTAGCAGGGTTTGGATATGATTGTATAATCTTAACCGGATCTTCAGGAAAAGGATTGGGTGGAGTTGCAACAAAACTGCTTCCCACAAAAACAAAAAATAATAAAATTATAAAGTATAATTTTCTCATCTTCTTCAATTACATATCTAAAATTATTAAAACTTCATTCACAATACAAAGATAGTAATTTATTTAACGAGAAAATAGCCAAGCAATTATAAAGGGCTGCTGATTTTGTACTACAAATTGCTTAAAATTTTATTTATATTCTCAAAATTTGGTAAATCACCAGCGCTTTCAAGCACTTCAGCATATTTTACTATACCATCTTTATCAATCACAAAAGCTGAACGTTTGCTAACACCTTTCATCCATCCAATGAAATCTTCATAGATAGCACCATAATTTGTAGAAACATCTTTATTAAAATCACTTAACAAAGAAAAATTTAAATGTTGCTCTTCTTTAAACTTTGCCAAACTAAATGGAGAATCAACAGAAATACCAAACACTTGTGCATTAGCAGAATTATATACAGCAATATTATCTCGGATATTGCATAGTTCTTTTGTACATACACCGGTAAATGCTAACGGGAAAAATAATAGTAAAACATTTTTTCCTTTATAGTCACTTAAAGTAACTTTATTTTTTTCAGTATCCACTAATGTAAAATCAGGAGCTGATTGACCAATTTCAATTTTCATATTTTAATTTTATAGCTGCAAATTAGTTTAAGTCATTCAATTGTTAATAACAATCCTTCATTAATTGTTGCAAAAACAATTTATAACAATTATTTTGTTCTATTGTTTTACAACTTAAACTAAAAATTGCATTATGAAAAAGTACATTGTTGAATTTATCGGCACTTTCTTTTTAGTGCTGGCTGTTTGTATGGCAGGAAGCAAAGCCGGTGATATGGCTCCGGTTGCTATTGGCGCTACTTTGATGGTAATGATTTTTGCAGGAGGACATGTTTCAGGTGGACATTATAATCCTGCTGTTACTTTAGCAGTTTTTATTCGCGGGAAATGTAATGCTACTGATTTGATTTTTTATTGGGTGGCACAAATTGTAGGAGGAGTTATTGCAGGATTGCTTGCTGCGAATTACTTTAATTATTTTGCTGTTGCTACTTCACCCGAAGTGCCTATTAAAGCATTAGTTGCCGAACTAATCGGAACATTTGCATTAGCCTATGTTGTATTGAATGTTGCTACTGCTACAAAAAATGCAGGCAATAGTTTTTATGGATTAGCAATCGGATTTACTGTAACTGCTATGGCTTATACTTTAGGTCCTGTTAGTATGGGCGCATTTAATCCTGCTGTTGCTATTGGTGCCGGTGCATTTGGATTATTTGCTTGGGGCACTATTTGGGTTTATCTTGTAGGATGCTTACTGGGCGGGGCTTTAGCAGGTGTTGTATATAAATTTGTAATTAAACCAGATGAAGCATAAAAAATAATTTTTTATAAAAAAGAGCAATAACATATTGCTCTTTTTTATTGAATAAAATTTGAATAAGCTCGATTTCCCCAATACGTATAATCTTCATTTTCCTTTTTTGTTCCAATTAATATTGAATGAATAAATCCATTTCGCTCAACCTGAATAGTATGAAATATTTTTCCCTGCGGATTATCAACTAAAAAAAAATTGATTTGGTTTTTGTGAGAATATTGAACTACGCTATCATTTCTTACCATTTTAAAATTAAATTCATCAGATAAATCTTTCATCATTAATTTACTTCTATACCATGTTCCACCGGTTGGTGATACCAAAGGTTTTCCATTATAAATTACAACACTATCGTTATAAGCAAAAACCGTTAAATGATTATTGTGCTTGGCTTTTAACCAATCGGCTATTTTTTTTGTAAATGAAGAATCATATCCATAATCACTATCTAAAAAACTAATTCGATCTATGAAAGAAGGAATTTTATTTTGAGATTGCAAATAACCAAACACAAAACTACCGCCGCCGCTATGGCCATTTAAATGCAAAGAAAATTTTTTGACAGAAGCTATTTCTATGATCGTATCAACAATTGATGGAATGATTGCTAAATAATTTTCATGAACTTTTTTCCATTGCGGCCACGACTTTAAATTGTTTTCAAGATAAACCACAATAATATTTTCATTAACAGTTTTATTACGAACAAATTTTGTTTGCGCTGCAATGTGCTGAATATCGTAATGCCAATCATCGCCTGCCAGCATTTGTTTTCCCATTGTTTGTGCAGTGGTATTTCCATTGGGTAAAGCAAATAAAATGATTTCGGTTTTTTTATTTGCTGAAAAATTTTGCGGATAATCTATTGTAATAATTACATCATTTCTAAAGCGAAAAGAATACACTGAATCTTTATTGGCAAATAAAGATGGAACGATAAAAAATAATGTGACCGAAAAAAATATTCTTTTGTTCATACTATAAATATCCTAACTCTTTCAAACATTCCTGCAAACTTTCTTTCCAATCTTTCAAAGGAATATGGAATTGATGAATGAATTTTTGTTTATCCATAACAGTAAATAAAGCTCTTTTTGCCGGAGTAGGATAATCAGAAGATGGAATAGCCAATACTTTACAACTCAATACGGATAAGGATTGTATGGCAACAGCGAAATCGTACCAGGAAATAATTCCTTCATTACTAAAATGGAAGATTTGGGATGACAGATGATAGTTGACAGATGACAGATGACTAATAATTTTCAAGATTGCTTCTGCTAAATCATTTGCAAAAGTTGGTGAACCAATTTGATCATTTACTACTTTTATTTCATCTTTTTCGTTCATTAATCGCAACATGGTTTTTACAAAATTATTTCCGTGCGAACTGTAAACCCATGAAGTTCTGATAATAATTGACTGAGGATTATTTTCTAAAGCCAGCTTCTCTCCCATTAATTTTGAATATCCATATTGATTTAATGGATTCGTTGCATCACTTTCTGTATAAGGCTTTGAAGCTTTTCCATCAAAAACATAATCGGTTGAAATAGTAATGAATTGACAATTAATTTTTGCACATTCCTTTGCCAATGATCCAACTGAAGTAGCATTAACAGTATATGCTAAATCTTTTTCTGATTCAGCTTTATCAACAGCAGTATAAGCAGCACAATTAATAAAATATTGCGGTCGATTTTTTTGAAAGAAGAAAGAAATTGTTTCGGGGTTACTTAAATCAAGTTGTTCTCTGTCAACAAATAAAAAATCAAATAGAGATAAGTAGTTTAATGAAAGTTTTTGCAATGCCTTACCTAATTGTCCATTTTTTCCGGTTACTATAATTAATGGATTAGTCATAATTATAAACTCCAATATTTTCTGGAACTTATTTTATTTCTATAAATACCTTTCAAATCAGCTATCAATGCATTTGGTTTCGTAATAGATGCAAAATAAGCATCATCCATTTTTTTATACTCTTTATGCGGAACAGTAATGATGACAGCATCATAATCGTTTGCTAAATTCTTTTCTAATTCAAACCCATATTCATGTTTTAATTCATCAGAATCCGCATAACTATCGGTAACATGAACATTTAAATGAAAAGATTTTAAACTGTTCACTACATCTTTCACTTTTGAATTTCTTATATCAGTTACATTTTCTTTAAAGGTTGCACCCATTACTAAAACTTTAGCCAAACGAACATTATCAGAATTTTCTAATAAGTGCATCAACACTTTTTCGGCAACATGTTTTCCCATTCCATCATTGGTAACTCTTCCAGCAGTTATAATTTTAGAAGTATATCCAAGATGTGAAGCTTTGTATGTTAAATAATAAGGATCAACACCAATACAATGCCCGCCCACCAAGCCTGGAGAGAACTTTAAAAAATTCCATTTAGTACCGGCGGCTTCTAAAACTTCATAAGTATTGATGTTCATTTTATCGAAGATGATAGATAATTCATTCATCAAACCTATATTCAAATCGCGTTGTGTGTTCTCAATAATTTTTGCAGCTTCTGCAACTTTAATAGATGATGCTTTATGTATTCCTGCTTTAACAACCAATGAATAAACATTAGCAATTACTTCAGCAGAATCTTCATCGCAACCTGAAACAACTTTTATAATATTCGCTAAACTATGCTCTTTATCACCCGGATTAATTCTTTCAGGAGAATAGCCTAATTTAAAATCAATAATATTTTTTAATGCGCTAAATTTTTCAATCACCGGTAAACAATCTTCTTCGGTACAACCCGGATAAACAGTGGATTCGAATACGACATAATCTCCTTTCTTAATTACTTTACCAATTGTTTCGGATGCTTTTAATACAGGAATTAGATAAGGAATATTATGTTCATCAACCGGTGTTGGAACAGCTACAATAAAAAATTTTGCTTTTTTTAATTCATCCAATGAATTGGTAAAAACAATATCACACCCAACAAATTCATCTTTGCTTAATTCATTACTTGGATCAATTCCATTTTGCATCATTGCAATTCTTTGTGCATTGATATCAAATCCAATGACCGATATTTTTTTTGCAAATGCCAATGCAATTGGCAATCCAACATAACCCAATCCAATGACTGCTAATTTTTCTTGTTTATTGATGAGTGATGAAAGCATTATTTTTTATTGTTAAACTCTTTAGGCAATTTATATAATTCTTCTTTTGGAAGCGATTTAAAATAATCGTAGGTTTTCTTCAAACCCTCTGTCCTATTCACTTTTGGCTCCCAACCCAAAAGTTCTTTTGCTTTTGTAATGTCTGGTTGACGTTGTTTAGGATCATCAACCGGTAATGGCTTATAAATAATTTTTACAGATGAACCTGTTAACTTCAACACTTCTTCTGCAAAATCTTTTAAAGAAATTTCATTTGGATTACCAATGTTTACAGGCATGTGATAATCACTTAATAACAAACGATAAATTCCTTCAATCAAATCATCAACATAGCAAAAACTTCTTGTCTGACTTCCATCTCCAAACACTGTTAAATCTTCGCCACGCAAAGCCTGACCAATAAATGCAGGCAATGCTCTTCCATCATTCAATCGCATTCTTGGTCCGTAAGTATTAAAGATGCGAACAATCCTTGTTTCCAATCCATGAAAAGTATGATACGCCATTGTCATTGCTTCTTGAAAACGTTTGGCTTCATCATACACACCACGCGGACCAACTGGATTTACATTACCCCAATATTCTTCGTTTTGTGGATGCACTAAAGGATCTCCATAAATTTCACTGGTAGATGCAATTAATACTCTTGCTTTTTTATCTTTCGCTAATCCCAAACAATTATGAATTCCCAATGAACCAACTTTTAATGTTTGAATAGGAATTTTTAAATAATCAATCGGACTTGCAGGAGATGCAAAATGCAAAATATAATCTAAGCGGCCGGGAACATGAATAAATTTAGAAACATCGTGATGATAAAATTCAAACTCTTTTAATTTAAAAAGATGTTCAATATTTTTTAAATCACCGGTAATTAAATTATCCATTCCAACAACATGATAACCTTCGTTAATAAAGCGATCACATAAATGCGATCCTAAAAATCCGGCAGCACCAGTTATTAAAACTCTTTTATTTGACATGTTTGAATTTTATTAAGATTATTGCCTACCAATACTTTCATAATGATAACCTTTTTCACGAATTTGTTTTGATTCAAACAAATTTCTTCCATCAAAAATAATTTTATTAAAAAGTCTTTCATTCATCAATTCAAAATCGGGCGTTCTAAATTCATTCCATTCTGTTGCAATAATTAATGCATCGGCTTTATCTAATGCACAATATTGATTTTCGGCATAATTAATTTTATTACCGATTAAATTTTTTACATTACCCATTGCTTCAGGGTCGAATGCCGTAATGGTTGCACCTAATTCTGTTAAAGCTTCAATTAGATACAATGCAGGTGCTTCGCGGATATCATCGGTATTGGGTTTAAATGCCAATCCCCATAAAGCAAAATGTTTGCCTTT
>CAILAF010000589.1 GCA_903832075.1 uncultured Chitinophagaceae bacterium | reverse complement strand
TTCGGTATCTGTTGCATGAAAATATTGGCCGCCTGTTTCTGTTGCCAACTCTTTTAATAACGCTTCATTAAATTCTAATTTCTTTTTTTGAGTAGTTGTACCAAATGCAGATTGTACCTGCACATCCATTTCTTTTTCGCTGCCAACACCAATTGTATATACTTTAATGCCGTATAATTTTGCCATGTTCTTTGCAATATCCGGTGGTATCACACCACCAAAATCAACACCATCAGTTAATAAAATAATTACTTTACTTTTCGATTTACTGTCTTTCAATCTATCAACACTTGTTGCTAATCCGCTACCAATGGCGGTTCCTTCATCCTGCAAATATCCATTAGTAATTGTATTAATTTGATTGAGTACAGTATTATGATCTGTTGTAACCGGACATAACGTAAAACTCTGACTGCTGAAAATAACAATACCAATTCTATCGCCTGGTCTGCCTTGCACAAATTCTCTTGCAACAGCTTTCGATGCTTCTAATCTGCTCGGCTGAAAGTCTTGCTCAGCCATGCTTCCACTAATGTCTAAACATAAAATAATATCAATTCCTTCGCCATCAGTTTGTTGTTCAGTAAATTTTTCTTGCGGTCTTGCTGCTGCAATAATTAAACAAATCAATGCAAAACATCTTAATACAAAAGGCAGGTGACGCAATCTTGTTTTCCAATTGCTGACGTGGTGTAAAAAATTTGTAGTGGTGATAGTGAATGCTGCTGTTTGTTTTGTTTTAATATACCAATACAACATGTATGGAATGATTAATAACAATGGCAATAACCATGGATATGCAAAACTGTTATGGTTTAACCAATCACTCAGCATTTTTATTTTGTTTGATAGTATATTGATAAATGGTTTGCACAAAGGTTTTGGCATTGATAAATGCTTCGTTGCATTCTTCATTTGCAGGAATATATTTTGCAAACTTCACTGCATCAGCCAAACGCAATAATTGAAAATATTTAACCTGAACAGGTTCAACACCAATTTTATTTTTTACAATTAAAATATATTCATCGGTAGTTTTATCGGCAGAAAAAATTTGTAATTGCTCATCAGAAAATTCTCTGCAAATATTTATTAATTCGGTAAACAATAATTTATGTTGATGAGAAATTTCTAATTTTTTTTGTTGGAGTGAATCTATCTTTTTTAATACATCTTCAATAGAAAAAGATTTTATTTTCTTCTTCGACGTTTTTTTTCTTTTTCTGAAATATTGAATAATGAAGAAAAGTAAAATCGCTGAAACTATTGTCAATACTGCAATTGAACCAATCCATAGCCAATCAGTTTCTTTTTGAACTTCGATAATTTCTTTAATGTCGTGATAATCTTTTAGCGTAGAAACATCAACAGGTAAAACAGAAACAGCAATTGTTTCTGTTGAAATTTTTTGTTTTAAGTTTAATAAAATTGTAAGTGCAGGAATTTGCCAATAACCTGAATCAAATGAAGTAATAGTGAATTTCTGTAAATAGGAAATATTTCCATCTACAGTAATGGTATCAACGGGAAAACGTTTGGTGATTTCAAAATGATTAAATGTGTCAGGTAGATTAAACCATTGATTGATAACCGAAGAAGAATTAATATCATCAATTCTTACTTGTAAAGTACTTTGTTCGCCAATTAAAATTTTATCTCTGTCAACTGTTGCAGAAATTTTTTGTGAAAATATATTTGAGCAAAT
>CAILAF010000588.1 GCA_903832075.1 uncultured Chitinophagaceae bacterium | reverse complement strand
GGTTTTAATCTGCTGCCATGAAAATCCTAAGCACAAGTGTGCGACGCAACCGCAGATGCATTTATGTTCTGCAGTTTGCTACATAAAAAAAGTTAGTACAAATTGCACTAACTTTTTTTTAATAAACGAATTAATTTATATTTTTCCGTTTTTTATTTCTTCAACAATACCGGGGTCGAGCAATGTTGTAGTGTCACCCAAGTTTTGCGTTTCACCTTCTGCAATCTTGCGTAAAATTCTGCGCATTATTTTACCGCTTCTTGTTTTAGGTAAACCTTTTACAAATTGAATTTTATCGGGTTTTGCAATTGGTCCGATAATTCTTGATACTGTTTGTAAAATATCTTTTCTCGTCAATTCATCATCACCGTGTGTATTACTATCAATAACAAAAGCATAAATGCCTTGTCCTTTAATATCATGCGGATAACCAACCACTGCACTTTCAACAACACCTGCATGCATATTGATAGCATTTTCTACTTCGGCAGTACCAATTCTGTGGCCGCTTACATTTAATACATCATCCACTCTTCCGGTAATTCTATAAAAACCATTATCATCTTTTAATGCGCCATCGCCGGTAAAATATAAATTTTCATAAGTAGCAAAATAATTTGTTCTGCAACGTTCATGATCACCATAAGTTGTTCTTAAAATACTTGGCCATGCAGCTTTAATACATAAATTACCTTTTAATAAACCGTCTTCTTTTTCTGTAATTTCATTTCCTTTATCATCAACCAACAAAGGTTGTACGCCAGGTAATGGAAGTGTTGCCCAGCTTGCTTTTGCAGGTGTGATGCCGGCAAGATTAGAAATTAATATTCCACCTGTTTCTGTTTGCCACCAAGTGTCAACAATCGGGCATTTTTTCTTTCCAATATTTTCATCATACCAATGCCATGCTTCTTCATTAATAGGTTCACCAACTGTTCCTAAAACTTTTAATGATGATAAATCTTTTCCTTCTAAAGGTTTTGTTCCAAAACCCATTAAACTTCTGATAGCAGTAGGTGCAGTATATAAAATATTGATTTTATGTTTATCGATGATATCCCAAAAACGACCTGCATCAGGCCAAGTAGGAACACCTTCAAACATAACGGAAGTTGCACCTGCACTTAATGGTCCGTAAACAATATAACTGTGGCCTGTTATCCAACCAATATCAGCAGTGCAAAAATGAATTTGTCCGGGTTGATATTGAAACACATTTATAAAAGTGTAGTTAGTCCAAACCATATAGCCGGCACTTGAATGCACAACACCTTTAGGTTTACCGGTTGAGCCGGAAGTATATAAAATAAACAATGGATCTTCTGCATCCATTTCTTCTGCAGGAAAATTAACAATTCCATCTTTTTCAATTTGATGTTCAGCAAATTCCATTTCATCTTCCCACCAAATATCTCTTCCTTTCAACATTGATACCGGTGTTCTTGTTCTTGTATAAACAATAACTTTTTTAACGGTACGATTACCAATTAATGCATCATCAATTACGTTTTTAAGCGGAATAACTTTATCGCCGCGATAAGCACCATCACAAGTAATGATGAATTCTGCATTGGCATCATATAATCTGTCGGCAATACTTTGAGCAGAGAAACCACCAAAAATCACGCTATGAATAGCGCCGATTCTTGCACAGCCTAAAACTGCATAAGCTAATTCAGGAACCATTCCCATATAAATACAAACACGGTCGCCTTTTTTTACACCATTGTTTTTTAAGACTTGAGCAAACTGACAAACTCTTTTATGTAAGCGATTATAAGTTACTGTTCTAACTCTTTCTTCAGGATTATTAGGCTCCCAAATAATAGCAGGTTTATCACCCATTGTTTTAAGATGCCTATCAATACAATTCTCTGTGATATTTAGTTTAGCACCTTTAAACCATTCTATTTTTGGTTCTTTAAAATTCCAAGTAGAGACTTCATCCCATTTTTTTCTCCAAGTAAAATATTCTGCAATATTGCTCCAAAAAGATGCTGGATCATCAATACTTTGTTGATAGTCTTTTTTATATTGTTCATAAGACTTGATTTGATAGGAATATGACATGGCAATAGTTTTTGATGCTCTAAGTAAAGCATAAAATTCTTTTTATCAATATTCTGTAAATTATACTTTGCTAATTAAATATATAATTGCTAATTTAGTATACCAATAAATTTATTGCTTTATGAAAATCAGATATTGTCCTCGTTGCAAAAGTGATCATATCACTAAAAGTGGTATTGTTAAAGAGAGACAGCGTTATTGTTGTAAAGAGTGTAAGTTTAATTTTACGGTAGAAAAAGAAGGAAAGAGCATTGATACATATTATGTTATCAAAGCCTTGCAACTGCATATTGAAGGAGTGACATATAGGGAAATTGAAAGAATATTAGGTGTTAGTCATGTGAGTGTAATGAATTGGGTTAAAAAATATAAAATAAAAGCACCAGAGAATTACGATTATCATCCAACTTATAAAGTACTTACATTAACTGAACTATCAATGTTTATGGCTAATCCAGCTAATTTAAGAAATTCAGGAATGATGATTACTGAATTAGGAGATAAATACATGATGATAAAATGGGAGCGATTAAAAACGGATTGACTTATTTAGATTATAAGATTAACAATAATCTTATTTTTTCTATATTCAATTAGCATATATATACCTAACAAGCAAATTATCATTCTAATCTCATTAGGTTCGGGGAACGATTTCTTAAACTTTTTACAACCAAAAATTACTTGCCATGAAAAAATTATTTATCTCATTAACTGTATTTACTTTATTGGCTGTTGGGGTAGTAAAATCACAAACTATTGCAACTGCACCTGCTAAGCCAGCAGAAAAAAAGGCTGAAGCTTCAACATTCGGTATCAAATTTTCAGGATTCATTCGCAATGATGTTTTTTACGATTCAAGACAAGTTGTATCTGCAAGACCTGCAGCACAAGGGGAGTTATTATTATATCCGGCAAATGTTTTGAATGATTTGAATGGCAATGATATTAATGCTGCGCCTTCTTTAACAATGTTATCCATTACTTCAAGATTAACAGGAACTGTTACTGGTCCTGATGCATTTGGCGCAAAAACATCAGGAATCCTAGAGGCTGAATTTTTTGGAAATGCGAATGGAAATGAAAATGTATTGAGACTACGTCATGCATATGCAAAACTTGATTGGCCGACAACCCAATTAGCATTTGGTCAATATTGGCATCCCTTGTTTGTTACAGATTGCTTTCCCGGAGTAATAAGTTTTAATACAGGTATGCCTTTTCAACCTTTCGCAAGAAATCCTCAAATTCGTTTAACACAGAAACTTGGCAGTGAAGTAAATTTAATACTTGCAGCTGTTTCACAAATCGAAGCATTTGTTAGTCCTGGACCAACAGGTAATGTAGCTTTGGCTGCTTCTACAACTGGATCGGGATTTATTGCTAATGCCGTAGTTCCAAATCTTCATGCTCAATTACAATATAAAAGCAAATCACTTTTATTGGGTGCTGCTATTGATTTCAAAGAATTACGCCCTGCATTAAGTGTTGCCTCTGCTCCCGGTGCTACAACAAGTGTATCAGCAAGTGAACTTGTTAGCAGTACAACTTTTGAGGCTTATGCAAAAGTTACTACACAAGATATTGTCGCGAAAGCAGAATTTGTGTCTGGACAAAATTTGTATGATCATTTAATGATTGGAGGATATTTAGCATATGGAGCTGCACCAAATATTACTTACAAACCAATTTCTGTTAGTTCTTATTGGATTGAACTTGCTGGTACTGGCAAAAGCGTTATCCCAGGATTGTTTTTTGGATACACTAAAAATAATGGGGCCGGTGCTACTGGTGCTGTAGCAACTTATGCAAGAGGTATTACAGCTGGAAAAGCATCTCTTGATAATGTTTTACGTGTTGCTCCTCGTATGGAATTTGTTTCAGGTAAATTTAAATTTGGAGGTGAAATTGAGATTACATCGGGTACATATGGTACAGCCGGTACAGATGGAAAAGTTACTGGTACGACAAATAGCGTTACTAATACAAGATTATTATTTATTACTTCTTATTCTTTCTGATGAAATTAAAACATTAATTTTAAATCAACCAAAACTTGCCATATGCAACCAAATCAATTTGAATCGAAAAAAAACATGGGGTTTATTATAGGAGCCTCCTCTGTTGGTACGCTCATAGAGTGGTACGACTTCTACATTTTTGGTATGTTAGCTACTATAATTTCTAAACAATTTTTTCCTGCTGATGCCGGTTCTTCTGCACTATTAAGCACATTAGCAATTTTTGCTGCCGGCTTTTTAGTACGCCCTTTTGGAGCATTAGTATTTGGAAGATTAGGAGATTTGATTGGAAGAAAATATACTTTTTTACTCACCCTTATATTGATGGGAGGAAGCACTTTTGCAATTGGACTTGTGCCAGGTTATGCATCAATCGGTTGGGCAGCTCCATTAATAGTATTGGGATTGCGCTTAATTCAAGGATTGGCCTTGGGCGGTGAATATGGTGGTGCTGCTACATATGTTGCAGAACATGCTCATGCAAATAGAAGAGGTTTTTGGACAAGCTGGATACAAACTACGGCAACATTAGGATTATTTATGGCCTTAGGTATTATCATTCTTATTAGAAACAATCAAGGAGTTGAAAAATTCTCAGCAGAATGGGGTGGATGGCGTTATCCTTTTTGGATTTCAAGTATTTTAGTAATTATATCTGTTATTATAAGAATGAGAATGAATGAATCTCCTTTATTCTCTAAATTAAAATCATCAGGAAAAACTTCTACCAATCCGCTTAAAGAAAGTTTTGGACATAAAGCAAATTTTAAAATGGTATTGCTTGCTTTGTTCGGAGCTGTTATGGGACAAGGCGTGGTTTGGTATACCGGACAATTTTATGCACAATCCTTTATTGAAAATGTATGTAAAGTAAATTTTATAGATTCAAGGGATGTTTTATTGATTGCCATTCTTTTTGCCACACCTTTCTTTATCATATTTGCTTCATTGAGTGATAAGATCGGAAGAAAATGGGTGATGCTAACAGGAATGTTTTTAGCAATATTCTCTTATCGTCCTATTTATAGTTATTTTCTCGATTTAACTAATGCAAAAAACAGAACAGAATTAATTGATGCATCTAAAACAAAAGTTTCTGTACCAGCAGCATCGCTTGATGCAAAGAATAAAACAAAGATGCTTGTCAGCACTACTTATGATACTATTTATACCGATGGTGCAAAGTATACATACAAAAAAGTTGATACGGTTACTGTTGCTGCTGATTATGCAGGTAAAACAAATGGAGTTGCATTTGTAATAGCAAAGAAAGATAATGCAACAGCTTTCGATACCATTAATGCAACTATAAAAGCACCAAAAGATGTAGTATTTACTGAAGGGGTAACTTATGTAAATGCATCAATAAAAAATGGTAAAATTGCTATTCAAGAAAAAGAATTGGATAGCGGTACTTTTTGGAAAATGGTATTATTAATATTTGTTCAAATTATTTATGTAACGATGGTGTATGGACCGATGGCAGCTTTCCTTGTAGAATTATTCCCTACAAAAATTCGTTACACTTCAATGTCTTTACCTTATCATATAGGCAATGGTATTTTTGGAGGATTAGTTCCTTTCTTGGGTACTTTAATTGTGGAATTGTCTAAATCAACTTCAAAACCGGCCGGAGATCCATTAGCTGGATTATGGTATCCAATTGGCGTTGCTGCAGTTTGTTTTGTGATTGGTGCCATTTATTTAAAAGATCATGTTAATGACAATGTTCTTGAATAAACAACTTTTATTATTTTAAAAAACAGATTATGAATAATATTAAAAAATTTTTAGGAATCGCATGGATGGCATTGTCTCCATTAATTGTATTCTTTTTATTGACACAAGCAATTGATAAAATCAATAAAGCCTCCGAAGCAACAAAAGCAAATGTTACATTACAATGGGTTATTATTTTAATTGTATTTACACCAATTTGCTTGGGATTGTTGATTTTTGGATTTTATGCACTTAAAGGTGAATATGCGCATTTGCCAGAAACAAGCGCCGAAGTGGATGATTACGAAGCCAAACCACTTTAACCTTTAGAATAACCGATAATACTGATTAAGCAACAAAAATGATAATTGTCATTGATGTTGATCTTAATCAGTATTATCTTTTTTGTATGAAAGAAAAACTTAAAGAACAAAAATTATTTTTTATCAGCATTCTTTTTATGATGCTGTTCAGTTTCCCTTTTGTCAAAATGATGAATAGTGATGCATTCATTATAGGAATCCCTCAATTTTATTTTTACATATTTGTAATTTGGTTGATAGCTATTTTTATTATTTGGTTTATTGCAGATACTCGCAGAAAAAAAACAACACAAAATAAAGATGAGTAATTATCTGGTGATCATATGTTCTGTATTATATCTCCTGCTTTTATTTGGAGTGGGTTATTATGCAGAATTCAGGTCATCTAATAAAAAAAGTATCATTAATAATCCTTACATCTATGCATTATCATTGGCTGTGTATTGTACAGCATGGACATTTTTTGGAAGTGTTGGAAGGGCCACCACGACAGGGATAGAATTTTTATATATATATCTTGGTCCTACTTTAATGGCTCCTTTATTCATAATTGTGCTGAAAAAAATTATTCGTATTTCAAAAACGCAACGCATTACCAGTATTGCAGATTTTATTTCTACACGTTATGGTAAAAATATTTCATTGGGTATCATTGTTACATTGCTTTGTGTAATTGGCATTATTCCTTATATCGCTATTCAATTAAAAGCGATCAGTAGTAGTATCGAAATTGTTACAGGTAGTCCACGTGCAATTGGAAGTGGCATCAATATTTTTAAAGACTATACACTGTATATTGCCATAGGTCTTTCTGTCTTTGTAATTTTTTTTGGAACAAGAAGCGTTGATGCAACCGAGAAACATGAGGGAATGGTTGCTGCTGTTGCTTTTGAATCGATTATTAAATTAATTTCATTTATTGTTGCCGGATTATTTGTTACTTATTTTTTATTCAATGGGTTTGGTGATGTAATGAGTAGAGCTGCACAATTACCAAGCTTGAAAAAACTTTTTACTATCCATGATAGCAATATGTATGTGCAGATGTTTGCTGTGATGTTTTTATCTATGTTGGCTGTATTATTTCTTCCTCGGCAATTTCAAATAGCTGTTGTAGAGAATGTTCAGGAGCAACATTTAAATAAAGCTATGTGGTTGTTTCCTTTGTATTTATTTGTGATTAATATTTTTGTAATTCCTATTGCATTCGGAGGTTCTATCATTTTTCAAGGCACGCATGTAAATGCAGATTCTTATGTTTTGGCATTGCCATTACAAGCGCATAAAACTTGGTTGACAGCAATGGTTTATATCGGCGGTTTTTCGGCAGCAAGCAGTATGATTATTGTTGAGACAATTGCATTAAGCACCATGATCAGTAATAATATTGTAATGCCTTCATTGCTTTCTCTCTCATCTTCTTTTAAACAAAACTTAGATAACAATATTCGAAGCTTTATTATTAATAGCAGAAGATTAAGCATTATTATAATTATTTTATTGGCTTATATTTATGACAGAACGATTGCCGAAAAATATTCATTAGTATCAATCGGTTTAGTTTCATTTACTGCAGTTGCTCAATTTGCGCCGGCTATTATTGGGGGTATTTATTGGAAAAGAGGAAATAAAAATGCGGCACTCACCGGAATTGTTATTGGCTTTATAGTTTGGTTTTATACACTGGCAGTTCCTTTTATTAGTGGTGCAGGAATTATTGGTGATAGTATTTTGAAAGAAGGATTATTTCATCTTTCTTTCTTAAAACCATTGGCACTTTTTGGAATGGATGGCTTTGATACTATCACGCATGGATTTTTTTGGAGCATATTTTTTAATACACTTACTTATATTGGTATCTCTCTATTCACTGAAAGAAAATCTCAAGAAATTTTTCAAGCAGAAATGTTTGTCGATGTTTATAAACATGCGGCCCAACCAATTACCGGTTCTGTTATTTGGAAAGGAACGGCATATATCCCCGATCTAAAAACATTGTTATATAATTTTATTGGAACCGAAAGAACAAATCAACTATTGCAAGGTTATGCAAGGCGGCATAATATTAATTTAAATGAATCAGTTAAAGCAGAACCTGCATTGGTAAATTTTGCAGAAAGAATGTTAGCGGGTGCTATTGGTTCTGCATCTGCACGTATTATGGTTAAGAATGTTGTTCAAGAAGAAGAATTGAGTATTGATGAAGTGTTGAATATTTTAAGAGAGAGCCAGCTTATGAAAGAAACCAATAAAGAATTACGCAGGAAATCTATTGAATTAAGTAAAGCAACAGAAGAACTGCGTATTGCGAATCATCAATTGAAACAAATTGATGAAATGAAAGATGAATTCTTATATACGGTGACGCATGAATTAAGAACACCTTTAACATCTGTTCGTGCTTTAAGCGAAATTGTTCATGATAATCCTGATATTCCTAATGAACAAAAGAACGAATATTTAGAAGCCATTATAAAAGAAACAGAAAGATTAAGTCATTTAATTACACAAGTATTAAACTTAGAACGTTATGAAAGTGGCAGATCAAAATTAAATTTAAGTGCTATTGATATTGCAGAAGTTTTATACAAAATCGAGGAAAGTGCTAAACAATTATTAAAAGAAAAAAAATTACAACTTCATTTCAACATTCAAACATTCATGCCATTGTTTGAAGGAGATATAGATTTGTTGACACAAGTATTTTATAATCTAACATCCAATGCAATTAAACATGCAAAAAAAAATATTCAAATAAATGCATCCTATCACGATAATGTATATCGCATATCTGTATTAGATGATGGCGAAGGAATTAGCAAAGAATTACATGAACTTATTTTCGATAAATTCTTTCAGGCAAAAAATCAAACCTTGAAAAAGCCGGAAGGCAGTGGACTTGGACTTGCCATTTGCAAAAGAATTGTTGAAATGCATCATGGAAAAATTTGGGTTGAAAGCAAGGAGGGAAGCGGTGCAGATTTTATAGTAGAAATTCCACATCAAACAATTTATACAAATTCATAAAATGATTAACTATGAATTCACAACATAAAGTTTTAGTAGTAGACGACGATCCATATATTTTAATGTCGTTAGAATTTTTAATGAAGAAAAGTGGTTATCAAGTAATGATTGCACGAAATGGATCTGAAGCGTTAAATACAGTTAATCAATACGTGCCGGATCTTGTATTATTAGATATTATGATGCCGGATGTTGATGGTTATGCTATTTGCGATTATATAAAACGTAATGAAGCATTGCAGCATTGCAAAGTTGTTTTCTTATCTGCCAAAACAAAAGAAGCGGATATAAAAAAGGGTTATGATCTTGGTGCAGAGTTATACATCAATAAACCTTTTAGTACAAAATTTTTAATGCAACAAGTAAGTGATCTGCTAAATAAAGCGAAGTCAATAGCAAAACCTGTTTATGAAAATGAATATAAAAAAAGTATTGAAAACGCTACTGAGTTTTGGCGAGAGCAAGCTAAAAAAATTAAATGGTTTGATTTTCCTAAAACTATTTTAAATAAAAATGAACAAGGATTATTTAGATGGTATCCGGATGGTAAATTGAATATTTCATATCTGTGTTTAGATTATCATATTGATGAAGGAAGAGGAGAACAAACTGCATTGATTTATGATTCGCCTGTTACAAAAACTATTCGAAAATATAATTTTATTGAATTAAGAAATGAAGTGGCAAAATTGGCAGGGGGCTTGCAAAAATTAGGAATTGGAAAAAGTGATACTGTTGTTATTTATATGCCAATGATTCCGCAAGCAGTCATTGCAATGTTAGCATGTGCAAGAATTGGCGCAATTCATTCTGTTGTGTTTGGTGGATTTGCACCACATGAATTATCTATTCGTATTGATGATGCAGAACCAAAAGCTATCATCACTGCATCATACGGAATTGAGTTTGATAAACGAATTGCATATAAACCTTTAGTGGATCACGCTATTATGGAAGCTTTTCATAAACCTACACATGTTATTATTTATCAGCGCGAAGGTTTATCTGCAGAGATGAATGATGAAAGAGATATAGATATGGAAGAACTGATGCAAAAATCTGAACCAGCAAATTATGTTGAGTTATTGGCAACTGATCCTTTATATGTTTTATATACTTCAGGTACCACCGGCAAACCAAAAGGAATTGTAAGAGATAATGGTGGTTATGCAGTAGCATTGAAATACAGCATGAAAAATATTTATAATGTTGAAGCGGGAGATGTTTTTTGGGCAGCAAGTGATGTGGGTTGGGTAGTGGGGCATAGTTATATTGTTTATGCGCCATTGATTCATGGATGTACAACAATTTTATTTGAAGGTAAACCTGTTAGAACGCCTGATGCAGGCGAGTTCTGGCGAGTTGCAGCTGAACATAAAGTGAAATCAATGTTTACTGCG
>CAILAF010000587.1 GCA_903832075.1 uncultured Chitinophagaceae bacterium | reverse complement strand
AATGGTTGAAGTTTGATAAAAAAGATAATGATTGGATGAATAAAAAACAACCTTGTCAGTTTTTAAATTTGAAAGATAATAAATGTTCTATCTATGAAATAATACCCGCTGACTGTGCAGGTTTCCCGCATTTAACGAAAAAGAAAATGGTTGATTATATTCATGTTCATCAACAAAATATAGAACTTTGTCCGGCTACTTATAGAATGGTAGAGAAGATGATGGAGAAATTGTGAAAAGTCAAGAGAAGAAAATTTTATCGTTAATTGTCTGTCGTCTAAAAATAAACATCCTCAATTAAAAACATTTCCAATACTTCTTCGCCGCGTAAAGTAATTGCCAGCACATCAAACTGAATATATTTCCATTCGGGATGTTGGTATAAATATTCTTCAGCAGCATTTTTTAAATTATTCATTTTATCTCGCCGAATACTTTCTTCCGGCATTCCAAAATCTATGGCTGGTGCGTGTTTTAACTTCTACAAAATGTAATTTATTTTTTTTCGATGCAATAATATCAACCTCCCAATATTTGAACCGCCAATTACGTTCTAATATGGTATAACTGCGTTCCGATAGATATTGTGCAGCTAAATTTTCGCCTTTATTGCCTGTATCTTTATTGTGATTCATGTTATTCTTTTTAGCTGATATTAAAATTACATCCAATGCAATTGAAAGACAAAATTTTTAAATTAAAAGGTAAAGTGCAGCATTATGCCTGGGGAGGTTATGAATATATTCCGTCATTATTGGGAATGGAAAATAAAGAACATAAACCTTTTGCCGAATATTGGATGGGCGCACATCCATCGGCTTCATCAGAAATAATTACTGCTGATGGTAATCTTTCTTTAAATCAATTAATCAATCAAGATCATTCATCTTTCATTACAGAAAAAGTATTTGAACAATTTGGTGAATTGCCTTATTTGTTTAAAATTTTGGATGTAAAAGATATGTTATCAATACAAGTTCATCCAACAAAAACAGAAGCGATAAAAGGTTTTGAAGCAGAAGAAGCAACTGGTATTCCTATTAATGCACCGCATAGAAATTATAAAGATAAAAATCATAAGCCCGAAGTGATGGTGGCTTTGAGTGAGTTTTGGTTATTGCATGGCTTTAAACAGAATGCAGCACTGGAGAGGGTTTTAGAAGATGTGCAAGAATTTAATATTTTATTGCCATTGTATAAACGCGATGGATTAAAAGCCATGTATCAATTTGTAATGGAAATGCAACAACCCGAAGTTGATGTAATGCTTGCGCAATTAGTTAAAAGAGAATTACGAAAAAAAGCTGCCGGCGAATTAACAAAACATCAACCGGGCTGGTGGGTTAGTAAATTGTTTGAAGGAAAAAATGAGTTTAATAATATTGATCGTGGTGTGTTTTCTATTTATTTTTTCAATATTGTAAAAGCTGAAAAAGGCGAAGCGATTTTTCAATCTGCCGGTGTGCCTCATGCATATTTAGAAGGACAAAATGTTGAGTTGATGGCAAACAGCGATAATGTTTTGCGTGGCGGATTAACGCCCAAACATATTGATGTGCCTGAATTAATGAAACATACTTTGTTTGAAAGTGTTATTCCAAATGTGATGAAAGGAAATGGGAGCGGAGTTGAAAAAAATTATCCTTGTCCTGTTCCGGATTTTGGTATTATTAAAATTGAATTGAATGGAGAAGAACTTTATCAGGCATTATCAACTTCATTAGAAATATTCATTGCCATTGAAGGCGGATGTATTATAAATGCAGAAGGAATTAACCTTGTAATTAAACAGGGTGAAGCATTTGCAGTATTACCGCACGAGCATTATTCTGTTTCGTCTTCAGGAAAATGTTTGCTTTTTAAAGCGTATGTTCCGGCTTAATTCACAAATTGAGGAAAACAGAAATTGGAAAAATGTATTTTCAACCTATTTTTGTTCTAAATATTTTTTAGATGAAATTCAATCTTCGCATTATTCTTTTTACTGCTTTATTAGTAATCATTGCAACAATATCTAAAATCCTGTTTGCATCAAAAATAGAGTGGTCGGGCTTTTCGCCAATTATTGCTATTTCTTTATTTTCAGGAATGATTGTGAAAGATAAAGGCAAATCATTTTTATATCCATTGATTGCATTGTTATTGAGCGATGTAATTATTGAAGTTTTATACCGAACAGGCAATTTTGCTTTTCAGGGACTTTATAGTTATCAATGGTTGAATTATGGATTTTTGCTGTTCTCTGTTTTAATTGGATGGATATTAAAAGGAAAAAATTATGCACGCATTTTTTCAGGAGCATTAGCAGCGCCAACTGTTTTCTTTTTGATTTCTAATTTAACTGTTTGGTTAGGTCATGGTGGATATGGCAGACCCGGAACTTTTGAAGGATTATTAGAATGCTACGGAGATGGATTACCATTCTATAAACATTCTATTGCTGCAACATTAATTTATTTACCTGCTGTAATTCTTTCTTATAATGCTATTATGAAAAGAAATTATAGCTTGGTATTAGCCTAATACAAAATCAATTGAATAAAAAAGCCACTGAAGATTTCAGTGGCTTTTTTATTCACGCTCATAACCTTCATCAATTAATAAATGTTTTCCATCGGCAGCGGAAGTGGCTAATTCATCGCAGCGATTATTCATAACATTTTCTGCATGACCTTTTACCCATTTAAATTTTATTTTAAAATGTTTCGATAATTCATAAAACTGTAACCACAGATCTTTATTTTTTTTGCCGCCTTTAAAATTTGTTTTGATCCAATTATCCAACCATTTTTTTTCAACGCTGTTTACTACATATTGGCTATCGGTATAAATAGTTAACGGAATATTTTTTCTGCTGAGAGATTGCAATGCAACAATTACTGCCATTAATTCCATTCGGTTATTAGTGGTTAAGCGAAAGCCTTGCGATATTTCTTTTCTTTTTTCTCCCCAAAGTAAAACAACACCAAACCCACCCGGGCCGGGATTTCCACGAGATGAACCATCTGTATAAATATGTAAAGGATGAGATTTTGTTTCAGTCATTATAAAAATAAATTAAGGCTAAGATACAAAGTGATAGATTGGTGGATGAAGAATGTTGATAGATTATATTTTTGCATAACCGAGCATCTCAATTTCTTTTAAATCATTTATTAAATAAGTTTTGCCATTTGTTAAGACATAAATGCTGTCAGCAATTTCGGTCACATGATTAAACATGTGATCAGTAATTAATAAACCTTTATTTGCTTTTTCTTCAGTCAATAATGCTTTTACGTTTTCTATTTGAATTGGATTTAAATGTGTGAACGGTTCATCTAAAATTGCAAAATGTGATTTGGATTTTACAATAACATATAATTCTATCAAACGTTTTTCGCCACCGGAAAAAATGCTGATAGATGATTTATGTTTTGAACTAAACTCAGGAAATTTTTTTTCAAACTCAATATAATCTAACTCAAAATCATTAAATATTCTTTTGAGAGAAAGTTGTTTTGGAATAAAATTAAATTGCGGTAAATATTTTATTAATTCAGGTTTTTTGTATGCATTTCGATTAGAAATATTATCAAACCTGACTGATTTTTCGCATTCTAAACTACCATAAATAATTTGCATTAAACAAGTTTTTCCTTGACCATTTCGTCCGAGTAGTGCTGTGATTTTTCCGGTTTCGCTTTTAATATAAATATCAGAAAGTATAGTTCTGTTATTAAATGCTAATTGAATACTATCGGCTTCCAGCTTATGTTTCATTTGATTGGATGAATCTGAAAAATTGAAAATAAAAACAAAGAAAAATCAAAAATGAATGTAGTTGTAAAAAGTAAATTTTTAGAAATTCCCAGATTTTGATAATAATAAAATTCTTTGCTTTTATAACCATTAATGAAATGAAATATTATTGCAAGTGTTATTATTTTGAACCAAAACAATCCCGCAAAAATTCCGAAACCATTTTTCCAAAATGTGGTTAAGCAACTAATAGTAATTATTGTTGACAATAAAATGAAGCTACTGTAAAACGTATAAATGAGTTTTATTCTTTTAATTAAACGCATACAAAAGCTTTAAGTGATAAAAAATATTATGGAATAAAAATATGCTACTTCGCTTATAAAAGAACGTAATGAGTGTTAAAGATTTAGCAGACAAATTATTTAATTTAGATTGTTCAGCAAAGAACTAACTGTGCAAGTGTGCGACGCAACCTAAGCTGCACAAGGCTTTGCAGACGATAACAAAATAATTCTACAAATAATATTCTCCTTTTAAATACAATACAGCTTTGCCTGCAATGGTAACACGTTCGCCTTTGTCTTCGCAATATAAAATGCCGCCGCGTTTAGAAATTTGTTTTGCGATCATGGTTGATTTATGCAATTCTTTACTCCAATAAGGAATTAATGTGGCATGTGCAGAACCTGTAACAGGATCTTCGCCAATAACGGAATTAGGAACAAAAAAACGCGAAACAAAATCGCAATCATTTCCTTTTGCTGTAACAATAATACCAAGTGTATCAACCTTATTTAACCATTCAAAATCGGGTTTGAAATTTTTTACTTCTTCTTCATTTTTATATACCAACACATAATCTCTTGACTTTAAAATATGTTGCGGTTGATGATTGATACCTTCCACCAAAGCCATTGGTGCATTTGCATGATGCGGCATTCGCGAAGGAAAATTCATTTCAATGATATCTCCTTTTTTATGAACGTATAATGAACCGCTTTTACTTTCAAAATGAATTACTTCTTTATTGTAACCTAAAAAATTAAAAATGACGAAAGCGCTTGCTAATGTTGGATGCCCGGCTAAATCAATTTCTACTTCGGGTGTAAACCAACGAATTTGAAATACTTCTCCATGTTGCACAAAGAATGCGGTTTCGGATAAATTATTTTCATTCGCTAAATGTTGCATGGTTTCAGTTGGTAACCAATGTTGCAGCGGACAAACAGCTGCAGGATTGCCACCAAATAAATGATCGGTAAATGCATCAACTTGATAAATAGGATAGGAGGTCATGAGTTTATTGGTTGAGTGGTTTATTTGTTTATTGAAAATTTATTTTACTTAATGATGTAAACAAAATTAAACTTTTATTCGCCATAAAATATTTAGTCAAACTGATAATAAACTACTAAACGATTAAACCACTAAACTTGAATGACGCCTGTTTTAAAATCTTCAATATCATTATTATGATTAGCTGCATTAATTCCTTCAGCAATATATTTTCTTGTTTGTGCCGGATCAATTATTTCATCCACCCATAATCTTGCGGCAGCATAATAAGGTGATGTTTGTTTTTCGTATCTGTTCTTTAATTCATCCAATAATTTTTTTTCTTCTTCGGCAGTTACAACTTTTCCTTGCGACTTCATCGTTGCAACTTGTATTTGTAACATAGTTTTTGCAGCTTGTTCGCCACCCATTACTGCAATTCTTGCAGAAGGCCAAGCATAAATAAATCTTGGATCATACGCTTTACCGCACATGGCGTAATTGCCCGCCCCATAAGAGTTTCCGATGATGATGGTAATTTTAGGAACAACAGAATTAGCAACTGCATTCACCAATTTTGCGCCATCTTTTATAATGCCAGAATGTTCGCTTCTGCTTCCAACCATAAATCCGGTTACGTCTTGTAAAAAAACTAATGGAATTTTTTTCTGATTGCAATTCATAATAAATCGTGCAGCTTTATCTGCCGAATCGCTGTAGATAACGCCACCCATCTGCATTT
>CAILAF010000586.1 GCA_903832075.1 uncultured Chitinophagaceae bacterium | reverse complement strand
ATGTGCCTCATGAATATTAAAATACCAAGGCACAGTTAAATGGCAATCAACATGCAAAGTAATGCCGTATTTAATAACTCTTAAATTATGTAAGTCAATCCAGTTTTCTCTTTTGTTTTGATTTAATAAAATCACTAAGCGATTTAATAATTCCATATCGGCTTCATCCATGATGCCGGCTAATGATTCACGAATGATTTTATAACCATTGTACACAATTATCAAACTTAAAATTCCTGCAACTAATTTATCAATCCAATGTAGTTGAGTGATGAGAATTAAGATCAATCCTGCAATAACAGCCAATGTAGAATAAGTGTCTATCTGTAAATGTTTACCACTCGATTGCAATGCCAATGAACGATTTCGTTTCCCAACTTTAATACAAATATATCCGGCAATAAAATTTACAATACCTGTAATACCGATAAGATATAAGCCAATATTTATTTGTTCGATAGGATGATCGGCAATAATATTTTGAATGGTTTCATACAAAATATAAATGCCCGAAGCAATGATGAGTGCACCTTCTGCAGCAGCAGAAACAAATTCTGCTTTGCCATGTCCGTAAGGATGTTCAATATCTTTTGGTTTGGCAGCAATGTATAAAGAATATAAACCGATGAAACCGGCTAATACATTCACAATACTTTCTAATGCATCCGTTAAAATGGATAATGAATGAGTGAGATAATATGCAACCATTTTTGCAATGAAGAGCAATACACTTAATAAAGTGATCCAAATTTGCAATCGAAAATTTTGTTGTGCCTGTTGCAATTAAAAAATTTGCGTCAAATATAGAACATGAATTACATCAACTCGATAGAATATTCAATAGTGCAATGTTTTCTTAGCATAGCAGCAATACCACAATATTTTTCTTGTGATAATTCAACTGCACGTTTTAGTTTATCCAATTGTTCTGCTTTAACATCTGTTCTGTAAATCAATTTAATATCTTTAAAAACAGTGGGTGTTTCTGTTGTTTGTTCTGCTTCTGCTTCAATTTCCATTTTTGTAAAAGGAACTTTCATTTTAGCAAGAATATCAACCACATCCATTCCACTGCAAGCTGATAAAGATGAGAGTAACATTTTTTTAGGACTCATTCCACTGTCTAATCCGCCACCGGCAACCGTTGTATCTAATCGAACCGTATGATTATTATCGCTTGTAGAATCGAATGCTAAATGGCTAACCCATTTTGTTGTTGTTTTCATTTGTAATTGTTTGTATAAAAAAATAACAGCACAAAGTTAAAAAACCATGTGCTGTTAAAATGTGATGATGGTCACTTATAAATTATATCGCAGCATCAAATCTTTTTTGAACGATATCCCAATTCACTACATTCCACCATGCATTGATATAATCCGGACGTTTATTTTGGTAACGTAAATAATAAGCATGTTCCCAAACATCCAAACCTAATAACGGTGTTCCTTTTAATTCGCTCACATCCATTAATGGATTATCTTGATTAGGTGTTGAACCGATGATTAATTTTTTATCATTATTAATTACCAACCAAGCCCATCCACTTCCAAAACGATTTTTACCTGCATCGGTAAATTGTGTTTTGAATGCATCGAATGAACCAAAATCTTTGGTGATGGCATCTGCTAATTTATTTTGTGGTTTAAAGCTTGATGAACCGGTCATGCTTTGCCAGAATAATTCATGATTATAATGACCGCCACCATTATTTCTAAGTTTTGCAGAATACTTAGAAACCTTTGCCATCAAGCTTTCCAAAGAAACTGATTTTGTATCAACATTTTCTGCTACACATAAATCTGCTAAATTTTTTGCATAAGTAGCAGCATGTTTGGTGTAATGAATTTCCATCGTTAATGCATCAATCGCAACTTCTAAATCTTTATAACCATAAGGCAATGGTTGTTGTGTATATGGAATATTGGCTGCATTATTTTTAAAGAATGTTTTTGCAAAAGATGGAATAGCTGTGGAGGCTAATCCTATTGCAATGCTTGCTTTGCCGGTAGTTTTAATAAAGTTTCTTCGGCTATGATTTTTGTTTAACATAACAGGAATTTATTTTGATGAATTGAAGAACCTAAAAGTAGCTAAAAAGGTTTGTAATTTTTTAAAAGATCGGTAATAGAATTCTTTATTAAATAATTGTGAATCTCTCATGGCTTTATAAGTGAGAAAGAATCCAATTGGAATTAATACAGCAGTTGATAACCACATTCCGCTGAATGCACTTACTACATTTTGTTTCGCAAATTTTTCTCCAAATGTGTTAAGCAAGTGAAATAATACAAAGAAGATAATAGCAAAAACCAATGGTGTTCCTAATCCTCCTTTACGAATGATTGCACCTAATGGAGCTCCAATTAAAAACAAGACCAAACATGCAACAGACAATGTAAATTTTCGATGCCACTCAATTTCATGTAATTGAAGCGAATCGATTTTATGGAGATAGTCTTCCGATTCCAGCATCACACTACTTTTCGTGGAAGTAATCGCATTTTCGCTTTGCTGATAAACAGCAATCTTAACTGAATCGGGAATCAATGAACTGAATGAAGAAACTTTCTTTAATGAATCCTTATTTATTTTTTTCCAACCGGTATCAGCATATTTGGCAAAAGCAAGATATGGGCTTACTTCATTTTTTGATCTTTGTAAATAAAAACTATCTAATTTTTTAAGAGAATCAATTGTAACATTTAATTGCCGAATGGTTAATATCTTAGGGTCGTACCATCCGTTACTGTCGCTTGTTTTAGCTAATTGAAAACTGCTTAAATCAAATAACTTCTTATATTCTTTAAAACCAAGTTTTGTAAAATCTGTTGCAATATTATCTCTTGGACCTTTTTCTTCATAACTCCATCCATCCCTTAAAATAAATTCCATAAATTTTTTATCAGGAGTAACATGCATGATGCCGCTTTCGGCAACAATTAAATTATCTTGTAAGGCGTAAGTTTTTTTATAGATCACTACATGTTTAATAGTTGTATCATCTTTTTCTTTTTTACCAATACGAATTACATAACCGGATATTTTATCATAGAAAACGCCTTCTTTAATATCGAAAGAAGGTTTGGCACGGATGATATCGTACTTAAGTGTAGATAATTTTAATTGCGCAACCGGGATGATATTATTGGCAAACAAAAAAGCAATGCCACTAATTATAATGGTTACAAATACAAGCGGACGCATAAAACGCAATAAAGGAATGCCGGCAGCTTTAATGGCAACGATCTCAAATGTTTCGCCAAGATTGCCGAATGTCATAATAGAAGAAAGTAGCAAAGCCAATGGCAGTGCTAATGGTACCCAGGTAATGGCAACAACACCAATTAAATATAATAACGTGCCTGTATCCACATTTTTTCCAACCAGATCATCTAAATACAACCAAAAAAATTGCATGATCAATACAAATAATGAAATCAAAAACGTGGCAATAAAAGGACCTATAAAAGCACGAATGATGAGTATGTCTAATTTTTTTATCACTGAATCCTTTCTTACTATTGTTGTATGGCAAATGTAGAACTTTCGGCTGCAGAAATGGAATTGATGTGCAATGCATCTGTTATTTTAACAAAGAATAGCATCATTGAAAAAGTAAATCGGTTATTCGTAAATCTTTCCATACAATACCAACAAAACGAAATTGGTAAAAAAATAGTTGAAGAACTTCAATCTTCCTTTCCGAAAATATCCAAAGGAGAAAAATATGAAGGATTGCCTTGGATGATGTTAGATTATCCAAGATCTTTTACAGCAGCAGATGTTTTTGCAGTAAGAACTTTTTTCTGGTGGGGAAATTTTTTTAGTATCACATTGCAATTAAAAGGAAAATATAAAAACAAGTTTCAAGTTGCAAGTAACAAGTTGCAAGAGAAAGAGGGTTGGTATTTATGTTGTAATGTAGATGAATGGCAACATCATTTCAGAGAAGATAATTATAAACCGTTGTCCTCTTTTTCTGAAAAAGAAATTGCAGCATTATCCTTTATTAAGTTAGCAAAAAAAATCCCATTACATAAATGGGATGATGCAGAAAATATTTTAAAAAATTCTTTTGAAGAATTAATGAATGCTTTAATGAAATATAAATCAGCTACCTAAACGATGAAATAATTCTTTTACCTGATAACTCCACAATTGGCTCTGGTCTTTGATTTCATTCTTTTCGGCAAAATCGGATATCACTAATATCGTTTGATTGGAAATTTCTGTTTTAGCAATACGAAATTCGAAATATTCATTTTTTTCGCTGTGTAACCATTTGTAACGAATAAATTTATCTTGTTCTCTATCTAAAACTTTTGCTTTATCAGGTACACCACCATTCCAGCTAAAACTTAAAACACCTTCCCATTCATCAACTTTATCTGCAAACCATTCTTGCAAACCAGTAGTAGTGCTCAAGAACTCATATAATATGGAAGGCGAACACCTTACCGGAAATTCTAATGTAAATAATTGTTTTTTACTCATTTCTGTCTTTTAATCTCTGATTGAGTGGCTGCAATAATATTAAATAATCAATAGCAACCAAATGTTTTTTTTTAAAATGATGTTTTTAGGTTGAAGATTCGGCAAATAAATTTTGGAAAATGCCTTATTTAGCCTTTTTGACGATAAAATCAATAATTTTTTTGGGTAATGTATTTTAAGTTTTATAAATTAGAGGAGTGAAAATGGCGGCGCAGCATTTGATCTAACCAAAACTATTTCATTCAACTTCTCATAAACCCCAACTTGCTATGAGTATGCGTCAACTCAAGATTTCAAAATCTATCACTAATCGCGAAAGCCAAAGTTTAGAAAAATATTTGCAAGAGATTGGTAAGGTTGATTTAATCAATCCTGAAGAAGAAGTTAAATTGGCATTGCGTATTAAACAAGGCGATCAAATTGCTTTAGACAGATTAGTAAAATCTAATTTGCGTTTTGTTGTTTCGGTTGCGAAGCAATACCAAAATCAAGGACTTACTTTACCTGATTTAATTAATGAAGGAAATTTAGGATTAATTAAAGCAGCATTGCGTTTTGATGAAACCCGCGGATTTAAATTTATTTCTTATGCCGTTTGGTGGATTCGTCAAAGTATTTTACAAGCATTGGCCGAACAAAGCAGAATCGTTCGATTGCCTTTGAATAAAGTTGGATTAACTAATCGTATCAGCAAAGCATATCAACAGTTGGAACAAGAATTTGAAAGAGAACCAACAGCTGAAGAATTATCAGGTATTTTAGAAATTGATATTGAAGAGATAAGAGCAGCGATGAGTGCCAGCTCCAGACACATGAGCTTGGATACACCAATGATTGATGGAGAAGATAATACTTTAATGGATGTAATGGAAAATACCAACGCAGAAAAAACAGATGAACGTTTAGTGCATTATGAATCTTTAAAAACTGAGATTGAAAGAAGCCTGCAAACATTAACGGACAGACAAAAATCTGTATTGTGTTATTTTTTTGGAATTGGAATTGATAATGCATTGAGTTTAGAAGATATTGGTGCAAGATTTAATTTAACTCGCGAAAGAGTTCGTCAAATAAAAGATAAAGCCATCACTAAATTAAGAGCCACCAGCCGTTGCAAACATTTACGTGTTTATCTCGGATAATAAAGATGCCGATTAAATGATTTCTGGGATTGCAATTTATTGCAATCCTTTTTTTATGTACAACAATTCCTTTTTTCATTTGAACTTACTCGAAACTTGTTCTGGTTTTGTTTTGCTCTTGTTTTGGTCAAGTCCACTAATTAACGGACTTGACCAAAAGGAATCCAGAAGCAGTCCAGAAGCAGTCCAGAAGGAGGTCAGAAGGAAATGTTTTTGTGTTGTACTTAAATCGTTTTCTAATCCTCAAGAGCAGCAATTATATTTGCACCTCATTAAAGTGAGCTTATGGTTCACTTTTTTATTGTGTAAGAAAGAAATCAGCGAAATATGTTTAACTCGTTAAGTGAAAAATTAGAAAGTGCTTTTAAAAATTTAAAAGGGCAGGCAAGAATTAATGACCTCAATATTGCGAATACTGTAAAAGATATTCGCCGTGCATTAATTGATGCGGATGTAAATTTTAAAATTGCGAAAGAGTTTACTGATAAAGTAAAAGAAAAAGCGGTAGGCGAAAAAGTAATCAATGCCATCAGCCCCGGACAATTAATGGTAAAAATTGTGCAGGATGAATTAACGGAATTAATGGGTGGCACTGCATCAGAATTCAATGTTACGGGTAATCCGGCTGTTATTTTAATTGCAGGATTACAAGGTAGCGGTAAAACAACTTTCACAGGTAAACTGGCTAATTATTTAAAAACGCAAAAAAAATCTCCATTGGTCGTTGCCGCAGATATTTATCGTCCGGCTGCGATTGATCAATTAACCATATTGGCAGAACAAATTGGTGTTGATATTTATGCTGAAAGAGAAAATAAGAATGCTGTTGAAATTGTTCAGAATGCCATTAAAGAAGCGAAATCAAAAAATAAAAATGTTGTCATCATAGATACTGCGGGTCGTTTGGCTATTGATGAAGTGATGATGAAAGAAGTGGCTGATATTAAAGCTGCAGTTAATCCAACAGAAATTTTATTTGTTGTTGATGCCATGACCGGTCAAGATGCCGTGAACACTGCAAAGACTTTTAATGATCGGTTAGATTTTACCGGTGTTGTACTAACCAAATTAGATGGCGATACAAGAGGTGGT
>CAILAF010000585.1 GCA_903832075.1 uncultured Chitinophagaceae bacterium | reverse complement strand
GAAGGCAATATATCCTGTATCAACTCTTTAAATTTTTTTTCTGAGCCTACTTTATATACTTTATCCTGAAAACAAACTATCAATTCACTGATTTTGATAAGCCCTGGTCTTTCATTAATATTAAATAAGTCATCATAAACTTTTATTTCCCCATTGGTTAACTGTCTTGAGAGATAAGGATTATTGTTTAGTTTTAGAAAATAAGTAGAATCACAGTGAATTAGAGATGTATCTGCTCCATAAAAAACAGCCTTATTTATTCGAGACATTTTATAACGGTTTATCAGATTCCCATTTTCATCGTAATGCTTCAAATTAAAAGTGGGAAATTCAAAATTTGCGTATTCAAATATGCCAGCAATTTTTTCTCCTGAATTTAATATGATATATCCTTTGTGTTTTTGAAAGTCGATTGAATATTTTGATGAACCACCCGATACAGCAGCAGCAATAGCAGCAGCATTTTGTGCATATATTATTGATGATGATAACAATAGTATTATTAGAAGTTTAATTCGCATTTTTAAATCTCTTTAAAATGGAAATCATCAGTATAAAATTAATTAATTATTAGATAGTTTTATTACAGTATTATAATTGTCTCATAAAACGACCGTTTTATTGAAAAATCCCCTCCCCACTATCCCAAAAGACCTTGATCTCAGAAATGTGGATTTAAATGTTTTATAAAAGGAACGTTTTATTGAGACTAAATTTTGGTCTATCGGAAAAATTCACATTAATTGACTTTGAAATTATCCTTAAATTTAATCTATAAAGAAATCATTTCGTTGAATATGAATGAAGATATTGAACTTTATGAATCATACTTTCAAAAGGGCAGTTCATACTATTTGGAAGAATTGCGAAAGTATCAGAATGGACAAAAAATTGCATTCAATGATTTTGCGTCTTCAGTTGGTCCCTTATGGGCATTACATCGAAAAATGTATAAGGAGACAGTTTATTTGGCAGGAATATCCGGCATTGATTTCAAATAAAATACACCTAGTTGGTAATTGATTTTTGTAAATAGGCTGCCATCTTCGACGAGTTTGTTCTGGAAACAGGTATTTCTGCTTGGCCTAATAAAACAGACCTTGATTTAACACTTTGAATTGCTTGTAAGTTAATAATAAACGAACGGTGCACACGCATAAATTGATGTTTGGGTAATTGTTCCTGCGCCCATTCGAGTGAATTTCGCACTAATATTTTCCGTTGTTTGGTATAAATAGTTATATAGTTACCGTTACTTTCAATATAAAGAATATCATTCAAAGTTACTTTTTGAGTATTACTGTTTTCTTTAATAAAAAGAAAATGATCTTCTTGTTTTGTATTAGATTTCAAAGCAATTTGAATAGAAGCATACAGATCAGACTTTTTAATTGGCTTTGTTATATAAGCTGTAGCTTTTGTTTCAATAGCATCCTGAATAAGAATTATATTAGAGTTGGCTGTAATAAAAATATATGGAGTCTTGTTTTTTTCGTCAATATATTTTGCAAGTTCTATACCATCACGAGGATGCTGAAGATGCATGTCGAGCAAAGTAATATCAGGCAATAAATGTTCTATCGCTTCTATTGCCGATTTTTTATTATGTGTCATAAAAATATTACTGAATCCAAATGAAATCAGATAATCTTTTATATGCTCAGCAATGAGTATTTCATCTTCTACAATTAATATTTTTTTAGCATTCATGATAGAATCGGTTTAAAGTTAAGAACATAAATAAACCTACCCTCAGTTTCTATAGTATAATTACCATTTAACTGACGGCTGAAAATATCAACTAATCTTCTTCCTAATCCTTTGTTTGCAGTATTAATGTCTTTTATTCCATTGCCATTATCACTAACAGTAAGCTGTAAACTATCTGCATCATTATGTTTATTCAACAAAATAGATACAACAGGGTCTTTTATTTGATGAAATGTAT
>CAILAF010000584.1 GCA_903832075.1 uncultured Chitinophagaceae bacterium | reverse complement strand
GTATCCTTGATTTCAAATATGAAGCCTTTTTTACATTCATATATGTATTTTTATTTAAAAAAAGATTCAACAATTGTTCTTTTATTTTTTCTGTTTATGATAGAAATAATAGGTCAATAACAGAATAATGATAACAGCAACAATTATCATCCACATTGTATGCGGATTGGTTCCCGGTGTGGTAAGTGTAATATATTTTCCGGGGAAAAGTTCTTCTGCTTCTTTATTATAACTTGCAAACAATTGCAGGGCAATTTCATAACGTGGTCCCTGAAAATACTGAACCGTAATGCTGTGTTCATTATTATCCAAATCAATTTCACCTGTTCGAGAAATGGTAGCATGTCCACCATCATTATCAATCACTAATTTTTTATCTATATATAATTTGGAACCATCATCACTCACCAAACGAAAAGTATAATGACCTGCATTTTTTACTTTAAAATATCCTTTGTATTCAATGGCAAACCATTCAAACCGATCAGCTAATCCCGGAAAACCTGTTTCCCAATTTCTGGTTGGTATATTTAATGTTGTGGCATATAATGTGTTAACCGAACTCATCGTATCGAAATTGGGCAATGCATTTGTATTTACAGCCAGCCAATACACTTTGCCTACTAATCCATTACTTACCCAGTTTAGATCACCAAAAGCAAGACTGTCTTTTTTAACATCGGTTGTTTTAGTGGTTTGTTCATTTTCTTTATTGCCGCTATTGTTGCATTGAATGCCAATCAAAGAAGCAAGTGTTACTAATAAAATAACTGCATCAGGATGAATGATTTTCTTTTTCATAATAATTAATTTCTTATGGAGTAATGAGCAATAAATACAGTTTCAATGTATTATGGAAATAAATCTAAAAAATATAATTCGTAATTCAAAGCAACTGATTAATATTTTTTAACCTTATTCCTGTATAAACAAAATGTTCATTCATTGATATATGAGTAATGTATCCGAAAATAAACCGCTTATCAGTTTATCAGGTACATTAACTTATTTTTAAATGGATGCTAAACTTATATAAGATAATTTTGCCGCAATTAATTTAGCTATTTTGTGTATATGAGCAAATTGTTTATGAGCATGGTATTGTTATTGGCAGGAGTTTATTCTTTTGGTCAGCAGAAACATACTATCAGCGGTACAGTAAAAGAAAAGAAGTCGGGCGAAGTATTAATAGGTGCTACTGCCTATTTATTGGAATCATCAAAATACGGAGCAGTAAGTAATGCGTATGGATTTTATTCCATTACTGCACCGGAAGGTGTGTATACTTTAATAATCAATGTATCGGGTTATAAAGTTGATTCAGTAAAGATCGTTTTAGATAAAAATATATTTCAGCCTGTTGAGTTAGTGCAAAAAGTTGCTGATCTGCAAGAAGTGGTGGTGAGTTCTAAAAGAAGAAATGAAAATGTGATCAAACCTTTAATGGGTGTTCAAAAATTAACGGTTGATGAAATAAAAAATGTTCCGGTGATCTTTGGTGAGAAAGATGTTTTAAAGACCATACAATTATTACCGGGTATTAAATCGGCCGGTGATGGAAGCAGCGGATTCTTTGTACGTGGTGGTGCAGCAGATCAGAATCTTATTTTATTAGATGAAGCTTCAGTTTATAATGCATCGCATTTATTGGGTTTCTTTTCTGCTTTTAATTCGGATGCAATTAAAGACCTGACACTTTATAAAAGTGCCATGCCTGCAGAATATGGCGGCAGACTTTCATCGGTTGTTGATATTAAAATGAATGATGGTAACAATCAGGATTATCATGCCAATGGCGGTATTGGTTTAATTGCTTCTCGTTTAAATGTGGAAGGACCGATTGTAAAAGATGAAGGTTCTTTTATTGTAAGTGGCAGAAGAACGTATGCTGATCTGTTCTTAAAATTATCAAAGGATTCAACCATCAATAATAACACACTTTATTTTTATGATCTGAATGCAAAAGCTAATTATAAGATAGATGATAAGAACAGGGTTTATCTGTCGGGCTATTTTGGAAGAGATAAATTTGGTTTGGGTAATATTTTCGGAATTGATTATGGAAACAGTACCGGAACAGCGAGATGGAATCATGTATTCAACAGTCGTTTGTTTTCAAATACTTCATTTATTTACAGCAACTATAATTATGATATCACCATCAATTCAGGAACTAACAACATTATTATAAAATCTAAAATAGAAGATCTTTCTTTAAAAGAAGATTTTCAATATTATGTAAATAACGATAACAAAATAAATTTTGGATTTAATATTATTCATCATGCACTTTCTCCGGGCATTGTGGATGTATCTGCTTCTTCCAGTTATAACTCTTTAATATTACAAAGCAAATATGCATTTGAAAATGCAGCGTATGTTTCGCAGGAAATTTCTCCTGTAGAAAAACTTAAATTAAATTATGGTTTACGATTTACTGCATTCAGTATTCTTGGTCCGGGTAATTTTTATTCGTATGATACTGCAGGCAATGTTACCAATACAGCAACATACCATAACAGCAGTATTGTAAAAACATATTTTAATATAGAGCCGCGTTTCTCTGCCAGCTATTTATTAAATACTACAAGTTCTATTAAATTTTCTTATACAAGAAATGTTCAAAACCTTCATTTACTTTCTAATTCTGCTTCCACCAATCCAACAGACCTTTGGATTCCAAGCAGTCCGAATGTAAAACCCGAAATATCCGATCAGGTCTCTGTAGGTTATTATAGAAATTTTTCAGATAATAAATATGAATTCTCTACAGAAGTTTATTACAAAGATTTGCAAAACCAAATTGATTATAAGAACGGTGCTCAATTGAATGCTAATGAAAATGTAGAATCACAATTATTATTTGGTAAAGGCAGGGCTTATGGTTTGGAACTTTTTGTAAAAAAGAAATATGGTAAACTTACAGGTTGGATAAGTTATACTTTAGCAAGAACAGAAAGAAAGATTGATGGCATCAACAATGGTAATTGGTATGTTGCCTCACAAGATCAAACACATAATATTGCGATGGTGGGTATTTATCAGGCAAGTAAAAAATGGACGCTTTCTTCTAATTGGGTGTATAATACCGGCAATGCTGTTACGTTCCCCAGTGGTAAATATGATATAAGCGGACAAACTGTTTTTTATTATACAGAAAGAAATGGCTATAGAATGCCTGCTTATCATCGTTTAGATTTTGCAGCTACATTGAAAGGAAAGAAAAGAAAAAAATGGGATAGCAGTTGGACCTTCTCTTTATATAATGTTTATGGAAGAGAAAATCCTTATCTCATTCAATTCAAGAATGACCCTAATGATCCAACAAAAACACAGGCTGTGCAGATTTCTTTATTTCGTTGGGTACCTTCTGTTACGTACAACTTTAAATTTTAATTCATGCGGTTAGTCTATATAAAATATTGCTTTATTATATGCTGTCTTCTTCTTTTCAGTTGCAAGAAAGTGATCAATGTAAATTTAAATAGTGTTGCGCCGCAAATTGTAATTGAAGGAAATGTTACAAATGCATATGCACCTTATCAGGTACAAATAACACAAACAGTCAACTTCAGTGCATCAAATGTTTTTCCAGCAGTTTCAGGAGCGCTTGTAAAAATTACAGATAATACTGCCGCTATAACAGATACTTTGAAAGAGACTTCTGCAGGTGTTTATACTACTAATATTATTAAAGGCATACCCGGGCATACTTATCAATTATATGTTGTTGCATTAGGACAAACTTATACAGCTATTTCTACCATGCCTCAACCAGTGTTATTAGATTCTGTTTCATTTCAGAGAAGTAATTTGTTTGGTAAAACAAATATTAATCCTACCGTTAATTTTCAAGACCCCGCAGGTATCACTAATTATTATATTTTCAGAGAGTATATAAAAGGTAAAATAAATACTTATGCTTTTGATGATCGTTTATCAGATGGAAAATATATTTCTCTTCAGTTATATACAGATTCCTTATTTGTTGGAGATACAGCAAACATTCAAATGAATTGCGTTGATAAAAATATTTACAACTACTTCAATGCATTAGGCCAGAATCTTACCGGAGGAAACAATCAACCGATTAGTCCGTCTAATCCGGTAAGCAATATTTCAAATAATGCTTTGGGCTATTTTAATGCAGGTACCATCATTTATAAAAAGCGAGTTGTACAATAAGATGCATTTTAAACTTGCAATAGTTTATAACAATCTCTTTCTGCAAAAATATAAGAGGTCAAACCATTTTGGTTTGACCTCTTATTTATATCACAACAAAAAACAAAAACTATTTTTTAGCAAATGTGCGTAGGTAATTTATCAAATCGCCGGGACCACGTGTTTTACCAAATGTTCCATCAATCACATCTTTATTATCAGGAATTCTTTTTTTGAATCCAGGCATATCTTTGTGTCCGAAATAAATTTTATATAACAAAGCACCATCAGTTTGTTTTTGAAATGATACTGAAGTAAAGTCGCTCGGTGTTTTATTTAAACTTTCTGCTTTAATACCATCACCCTTTCCACTAATGCCATGACATGTTCTGCAATGTTCGCTGTATAATTCAATGCCCGCTTTAATTGAAGCTTCATCTGCAACAACAGGGTTTTTTAATTTCTCATATTTTTCAGGCACTTTCCATGGATCTTCTTGTGGTAAAATAAAAGAAAAGACTGTAGTTGTTAGTGCAATAGTGCCGAACATGAATAATAACTTTCGCATAAAATTTCTATTTAAATTATGAATCAAATTGTAATAATAGTTTACTCCCAAAAATAAACAGCAACTTGTTTTAATCCAATGATATGAGTCAAGCAATACGCTGATTGATATCACACAATCTCGTTTTGTTGTATTATAAAAAAACAAAGCAATTAATAATTGAACGCAGTCATCATAAAGCACTAAATGCAGTACAAATGGTAAGTATATTTATTAAAATACATAAATTTTGAAATGACAATACAGTGAAAAATTTATAACTTATGGCTAAGGAAAATGTAAAAGAATAAAATAACTACTCTCCTTTTACAAAAAACAATTTAGTTGATGATTTAAGAATTTCATCTTTATTCAATTTCATCTTTCTGTATTCACCCTTATTATACATTTCTGCCTGATCTTTATAATGTTTGCTGAAAGGATTTCCCGATTGACCTGTTGGTGAAACACTTATAGAATTTTCTATATCAGAAAAATCAACAACTCTTCTTGTTGATGAACCTGCAACAATATGATATTCACCATTCGCAGAAAAAGGAGTAATTCTGTTATTAATTACTTCGAAACTTCCATTCATTGCAAATGGACCTACATTAAAATATTTGCGCAACGCAGCAACTTTTCCCAATGGATGTTGATGTTCGAGTGTACTTACCCGATTCCATGTCCATGTTGACATATCATCTCCCAACTGTTTTTCTAATAATGAAATAGTTTCTTTAAATGATTGAGTTAAAATATCTGTTTTATTTTCTTTTATCTGTTTGGTATTTATATTATCCCACCAAACAGATGATGAATCTCTCTTTAATTGATTGGCAACAAGTGCTTTTGCCAAATGTGTTTCG